>JBCCFA010000374.1:0-4652 GCA_039029975.1 Pseudomonadota bacterium | reverse complement strand
GAATAGCACACCAGCGCCAGAACCCATCATTGAGAACTAAACCCAATTCAATTAGGCAAAAAAAAGCCGGCGACACAGTACGTGTCGCCGGCTTCGATTATAAAACCTTAATTTCGAGCGACGTTAATGACCTGAGTTTGCGTATATTCAGACAGACCTTCAACTGATTGCTCAACGCCTAGACCAGATCCTTTGAAGCCGGCCATCGGAATATGCGGACCAATATTCAGCTGCTGATTAACCCACACGGTGCCGGACTCGATACGGCCGGCGATCTCGGTTGCTTTGTCTACGTCCGCAGAATGCACCGAGCCACCTAAACCATACTCGGAATCATTCGCCCGGGAGATCACATCATCGATATCGTCGAATGGAATGACCGGGAGGATTGGACCAAATTGTTCCTCATCAACAATTTTCTGACCGTCATTGACGTCACGGACGATCGTTGGCTGCACGAAATAGCCCTTGCCGTCTGGCGCCTCACCGCCTGCGATGATTTCGCCATTTTCCTTTGCATCTTCCAAATAGCCTTTAACTTTTTCGTACTGCATTTTGTTTTGAATCGGGCCAATTGTCGTGTCGCTATCCATTCCGTTGCCGACGACTGATTGAGAGGCCAAATTCTGAAGTTCGGCGCAAAATTCATCATAGATACTAGAGTGAACGTATGCTCGCTTTACGGCTAGACAGACCTGTCCTGCATTGGCGAACGCACCCGCGTACACCTTTGCCGCCGCTTCTTTCACGTTAACGTCGGGCATGACAATTGACGGATCATTACCGCCCATTTCAAGCGTGACACGTTTCATTGTATCTGCGGCGCTCGCCATAATTTTCTTACCGGTTTGCGACGACCCAGTGAAACCGATTTTGGATATCCCAGGGTGTTGGGTCATCTTTGGACCAAGGTCATTGTTGTCAGTGATGATATTGACCAGGCCGGCGGGAAAAATTTCTTTGCACAATTCTGCTAGCTTCAAGGTCGAAACTGGGGTCGTTGGTGCCGGTTTCAGAATAATCGCGTTACCGGCAAGAATCGCGGGCACAATTTTCCAAATCGCCAGCAAAAATGGAAAGTTCCAAGCGACAATACCACCGACTACGCCGAGAGGTTTATGACGCTTTTCGATAAAAAAGTCCTCGTCGTCCTGAATTACCCGATTAGGTAACTCAAGTGTGTTCGTGTGGCTAATGTAGTGCACTGCCCACTGAACTTCGCCGGTAGCTTCAGCAATCGGTTTACCTTGTTCTTTCGTAATCAGCTCAGCAAGCTCAGATTCATTCTCCGCGACCGCCGCCTCTAATAGCTCAATCACCTTGCGACGCTCATCCATGCCCTTTTCCTGCCAGGCTTTTTGGGCCTCCGTTGCAGCAGCAACTGCCTCGTCTAGCTGTTGTTCCGTGCAATGCGGAACGCGCGCAAACACCTCTTCGGTCGCGGGATTGAGTACGTCGACCCACTCTTTTGATTCGGCCAGTTGGCCGTCTATCAGCATAGATAGTTCCATTTTTTTCTCCTCAGTATTTATCGGTTTTTGTTGCCTTCGGGCGTTTAGCTAAGGTGCGCTAGTCACAAAATCGACCTCGAAGATTCTGTATCGGTACCTTAGTTTGGCACAGCATGTATCGCGAACCGCCGATGGTGGGCTTCGCCCGTAATCTTAATCTAAATAATTCCTGTTCTGGGTAGAACTTTAAACTATTTTAGAGCCAAGATCACCGTCCCCGGCGTGGAGCCGTGAACCTGCCCGATCGCCTGTAATAAAGCGCCATTAATGCTTGTTTTACGCTCCCGTTATGTGGCCATTTTTACTGCTTCAGAGACTGTATTTGGGTATTAGTTACCTGCCGTCATGTTTCAGCGATTGATGCCGCGTCCTGATTTCTAATCGACAGGATCCGCAAATGGTTGAATGAGTTCAGTCATGGTGTAAACCGAACGTTATTGATGTGCCTCTCATGTCATTAGCGAACGTTTACCAAACCACGATTTCAGGTACGAATAAGTTTAGTCGCGTGTTAATCAGCCGCTTTATTTTTCCATGATATGCTCGCCGAAATTCATTAAGCCTTTAAGATGATTAATGCCCATGAGCCTAACAAAGCTTATTGAAGGTCAGATGCGTAACAGGCGGTGCGGATTTAGCGTAGGTGGCTTCGGTGCGTTGGCCGAATATCAAGATGACGCAGGCAAAATTAACGTCGCGTCTGATGGAAAGTTAGAAGCGCACTCGGCTCGTGGCGCCTTACGAATAAATTTCACCGGTAATGAGTCTGCTTTAGCCTACGAAACGCTCTCTTCAAGAGCAGATTCATGGCAACACGGCTTGACCATTTTTGGCAAGCTTGACGAATTCGGCGGTGCCTGCCGCAACGTGTTAACTGAACTCGGACCCGACCAAGCTGCCTTGGCCCAACACGAAATGGGCGCCAGTGTTTTCGATCTTGGTGTAGGCCTGCCAAACGTCGATTTTTGCGTAAGGACATCGGACAGCGATTTGATCAAACGCTTGCGTCGACAAATCGGAAATTCCATTTTTGAAGTTGAACAGCACGTCATTGATGACGTGATTGATGCCAGTCCGAGCCGAGTCGTTATTTAAGCAATTGCCCGAATAGAGGTGTATCAAAATATTGAAAGGCATCAAACACCGCTAGGCCCGCATACGCATTTGTTACCTGATTTATTGCAGAAACGCCGCACTCATTCGGCAAATATTCCGCTTCCTGCGAGCAATATACCTTTGCTGAATTTGCATCCTGACCATCCACTGTACGATCAACACGGTCGCCGTCGCCCGTTCGAAGCAGAAAAATTGAGGATCTTCGATGAATGGTTACGGGAGTATGGTGACAAACAATATTGGCAAGAAAAGAACCGCGTACGCGAAGCAATTGCGAACCACACACCGCCAAGCGAATATGTACCTGGTGAAACGCGACGCGCGCGGCTCGCAAAGCGCATTACGCTAAGACAAATAGGTCACGATGAATATACTAAAGCGCAGGCCGGACTTTGGCAGCGTTACTTCGCCGCCTAAAAGCATCTCGCAGAGGCGGATAGGTTCTAGTCCTTCAAAGCGGTTCGTTTTTTCGCGGCCGCGTTTTTGGTCAGACTAGATATGCAACGACAAGACTATATTCAGAATGTAGAGAATTACTTTACCGCTTTAGATGACAGAAAAATTGACGACGTACTGAGCTACTTCAATCAGGATGCTATTTTCACCGTGCAATCCGCGTTTATCGTTTGCGAAGGATGGAACGGTATTCGGGAAATGTTCGAACAATTCCTAACGTCTTATGAAAATATTATTCACACGGACTTTGAACATATTGTTGACCCCTATTCCGATTCTATTTCGTCTAGGTTTCGCGTTGAGCTGGATCGATTTGACGGCGAACATGAGACCAAACAAAGTGTTAATCACTGGTATTTCAAAAACGGTAAGTTTCAACGAGTGTACGTATGGATTAGTGGCGATAACGTGTTGGGCGAAGCCTGAACGGCGTATAACGCACCGGCTTCGTATTGCAAAATAATTTTTCGAAATATAACAAGCTCAATGTTGCTTAGCGCTGCATAGAACTGAAAAAAAGCGTGTTGATAGGAGATTAAATATCGCGACCGACGAATACAAAACAAGTTCCGAAGAAATGTCCAGCCTGCAAATTACGGTGGTTTTAATTTGCATCATCATTAACTTTCTTGATGGATTTGATGTCATCGCTATTGCGTTTGCGGCCCCCGTTATTGTGCGCGATTGGTCGCTTGAACCGGCAGCTTTGGGGGTTGTGTTCAGTTCTGGCTTGGCTGGGATGGTAGTTGGCGCGTTGTTCTTATCACCACTGGCTGACCGGTTTGGTCGACGCCCGCTAATCCTTGGTTGTTTGTGCATCATTAGCATTGGCATGCTTGCTTCTGCCCTGACGGACTCAGTCGAGCAGTTAATGGCTATGCGTTTTTTCACGGGAGTCGGTGTGGGCGGCATGTTGTCTAGCTTAACGACAATGGTCGCGGAATATGCCAGCGATCGCCGACGGCAATTAGCCATCAGCATTTTGCAAGCGGGTTATCCAGTGGGTGGCATTATTGCCGGATTGGCTTCCGTCCAATTGCTCGCTGACCATGGATGGCGTTCTTTGTTTCTGGTGGGAGGCACAATGTCTGTGATTATGATTCCCTTGGTTTACTGGGGATTACCAGAATCAATAGATTTTCTGCTTGGCCAACGGAAATCCGACACCCTTGGGCGCGTGAACAAGCTGCGCGCGCGTACGCATCAAGGTACTTTCAACGAGTTGCCCCCCGGAGATTCGTCGCAACCGTCAAAAACATCCGTGACCGAAATTTTTTCGGATTCTTACTTGGGTCGCACCATTGCTATTTGGACTTGTTTCGTCATGGCGATGTCTGCCTGGTATTTTGTAATAAATTGGACGCCGAAAGTATTAATTGACGCCGGCCTATCGCAGAAAGCAGGAATCTCGGGCGGTATGTTGCTCAGCATAGGCGGCGTTGTTGGCGGCTTACTTGTGGGCTGGTTAAGTTCAAGGGTTCGCGTTAGCTCTTTAGTCGCTGGTTTCATGATAGTCGGCATTGCCGCTATGGCCACGTTCGGGCATCTCGGATTAAACCTAATATTGAT
>JBCCFA010000373.1:0-4664 GCA_039029975.1 Pseudomonadota bacterium | reverse complement strand
GTATTTTTAGGACTTTCATTATCAATATCCGCGAGTAGCGCGGTTGGCCAACAAACCAACTTCAACTTCGGTTCTGAACAAATCACTTTTCTCGATCCTACCGCTTCCAAGCGCTATGAATGGACGAGTGGTGATTCTTTGATCGCCAACATCGATATCGCGGGCAAAATCGGCTCAATAACCGGCAGCAAAAACAAAGTTGTTATTCCGGAAGTCAAAGTATTCGGCAACACCATTGTCCCTGAAGTCAGAGCCGATACCCGGACCGGCTTGAGATTTACCACCGACATCGATGCTTACGCCGGTGTGGTGTTTTCGGCTGGTATGACCACGGGCGGCAATGGCATTAGTGCATCTATAAATGCCGGCCCGCAATTAAGCCTACCTAGCCAAGTCCGCGCAGGGCGTTTCTTTGATATTACCGGCACCACTGATTTTGGCGCGAACAGCTCCTTTGATTTGGGCTTACCCACCTTGGATGCCGGGCTTGACGTAGTAATCGGTGGCGAGGCGAGCGGTAAACTTGAGTACGGTTTGTTCCCGTTAACGGGATATACCGTGGGTAATTTTGATTTCAATCTCCCTGACATCACCCTGCCCGTTTTCGATTTCAATCTTGATTTGAATCTGCCAAAGTTACCTGACTTTGGATTCCTTCCCAGCCTGCCGGATTTCTCAATACCGGACATTATTCCTGAAAGCGATAAAGACGATGCGCTGTTTCGCAAACAACTCCCAACTATCGACCCGTTAAAACCAGGTGCCCCCCCCACCCTACTCTCGGCGGGTGAGGTTGTATTGGTGAATCCCGCCGCCAGCGCGCAAAGCACCACAGAAACTGACGGCAACGCACTAGTGAAAACAACCAAGGGCGATTTGCTCCGTCTCGGCATTGATATCGATGGCATCATTAGTTACGCAACCACCGGTGTGTCGTTCACCGGACTCGAAGTCCAAGTGAAGCCAGGCACGGTGAATTTAGCAACCGTTGGCTACGACACCATCGATGTGAAATACGGCATTGAGGTGGGATATGAACTCGAAAGTCGACTAGATACTTATTTGCAAGCAACGCTCAACTTCGTCGATCCAATCACAGGCGCACCGGTCGACGTACTCGTTAAAGACAGCGGCGGAAGCACAGCGAGCAGTTCTTACTCAGGCCGCTGGGACCAGCTGCCAGACTTGGCCTTGCTCAATGATAACGATGTGCAAATCGATGTGGACTTTACCGGGCTAGAACGCGCCATCACCCAAAAGGGTGCGTTAACGCTGGGTGACTACATGGAGCTTAAAGCTTTGTCAGCCAAAGCAAGCGTGTTAGGGGGCATAGCAAGTATTAATTTAGGCCCCTTGTTTTATAAGAAGCTTGAACTCGCCGGTGAATTCGCGGCTTTCGATATTTTTGAAGATACCTTGGTGTTATCAGATCTGGGCTTGGTTGATGGGCTGTGGGATGGCAGCGTGTTAATTGACGCGATTGAAAATACCGACACCTATATGCAAAACGCCCCTGCTTCGTTAAACGACCCCAGCACTTTTAGTCGCTTAGATGACCACACGCCGCTCGCCGATTTTAGTGACAAAATCATTGGTATCGGCATTGGGTCAAACAGCAGCACCAGCCCCGATGATTACCAAGCCGTTGACTTTGTTGACGAAGGCATACAAACCAAAGTGCGCTCCGAAGTAGACGTGACGATTTCACCTATCTTGGGCGTCGTTGGTGGCAAGCCAGGCATAGGCGGTTTCCCAATCAAACCTGGCCCCGGCACACCTGGTGGCAATCCGTGTGGCTTAATTTGCACAAAATTTAGTTTGCCGGTGCCGGTGACTAACCCAGACGTCAGTGAAATCATCCATGCGGGTGGCTTACTGGTAGGCGAAGGCAGCACGTACACAAACAAAGGTGTGCGACGTTTCAATTTATTTTCCATCGAAAACGACGGCGAAATAAATAACGACGGTTGGCTCGACATTGATGGTGATCAAGTAGTTATTAGCGGCAGTGGCACAATCTTTTTCGGTGCCAAAGATGATAGGGAAGGTGACGCCAGCGGTTCACTGGTTGCCAAGGGTATCGTCAACGGCGAAGGTCACACACTTGATTTCAGCGGCGACGGTAAATACGGTGATCCGTTAACGGCAAACGAGGCACGCGAACTCGCACGGCAAGTGTTGGACAATAATCTGATAAAGCCTTTGCCAATCATTCCAGGCGAACCCAGTGCTAAGCCCACCAGTCAAACACATACCGTGGAAAGGAATGCTGCGGTCGATTTCAACGGCTACCAAGCTTTAACGCGAGACGGACACCAACTCGGCTCTAGTGCGGCGGGCAGCTCGTTCCAAAATCGCGGCACGCTCAATGTACGCGGCGCAACGCTTCATCTCTCCGGTAATACACAAGTCGCTAACGACGAGACCGGTCTAATCGAAGTCCGTGATGGTGCCTGGAAAAATGGATCGTCTAACGTCTTCGCTACCGGTCTGCTGGACATCAATTCAAGTAACATCGATTTCGTTAACAAAGGCGAATTTTACGTGCACGGCAATTCAACCGGCATCGTCAGTCGCGATATTGACGGCGGCGATTCTACAGCCGGTTTATTTCGCGCAGGCGCTGGTGGCGAGATCGTCGTGCGCCGTTTTGGCAACGACCCTACTAACACGCTTGACGATAAGTTGAATTTTATCGCCGAAGATGGCGGCGTGATTGACTTTCAAAACCAAGTGGATGTTGTCAGCGGTGCGCACGTGCTTCTAAAAACGGAGCTTGGTGGCACCATCAATTTGAATGGGCTTGAACGCGGCAATCAAAGCAGCTCGATTATGATTGAAAACTTCGGTTTGTTGGATGTGCAATCGGGCCGCAGCTCCTTACGTCCCACCGGCGGTGCACTCGCGCCCTGCGTTGGCGCGTGCCCCCCGCCACCACCACCAGCGATTGAACCCATTGATTTGAATAACCAAGGTACGGTGCGTATTCACGCCGGTGCCGTATTCGGATTTGACGTTGAAATAACCGACTACCGAGAAGGTGGCGCGTCGTTTGACGGCGGCACCTGGGAACTCCTTGGTGCGAATACGCGGTTCTTTAACACGGGGAATATCTCTAATCCGTCGCAAACCGCGGTCATGGATATTCAGGTGCGCGAAGTATTTGGCAACGCCGGTAACTTCGATGATCTCATTTTTGATGAACTGCGCAATGACAATGGCGAGGTCGTGAGTACAAGCGACATCGGTACGCTCGATACCCGCTTGGTTTATAACAATGCCAACGTCACCTTAAGCGGCGCCGCAAAATTCGATTACTTTAATACCGTAGAAGTTAATCGCGGTACGCTGAATCTACGTAATCAACATCAATTCAACACGGCAAGCTCATTCACCAACGAAGGTGGCACTACTTCTGTTGAGAGCGGCGCTGGGCTTCATCTTAACGGCCCTTTGTTCGTTAACGGTGGTAATGTCTCATTCACCGGCAACAGTGAGTTCTCGGTAACGAGCCAACTGGTTGAACAAACCAATGGCGAACTCGCGCGGCGCAGTGTTGAGGTAAACGGCGGCGCCCTCTTTTTAGAGGAAGGCACGAAGGTCAGCGACTCGTTGATAAACCGGAGTCGCACAGATGGCCTGCTGCTTAGAAGCGGTCACGCCTGGGTAGTAAGAGATTCAGTAACCACCAATGAGCTTGGCGAAGAGGTGATTACGCCAGGGTTAATCGATCTTGATATCAAGTCCAACAATGGCGTCGCCGGCGTTGCACGAAATGATGGGTATGTAGAAATCGCCGGCTCCGAAGCCAAGTTTGAAGGATTGGAAGAAACGCTGCTCTACCAACACGGCACGCTAGTTGTGAGCGATGGGAAAATTTATGAATCTCCTAATAATTATTTTCGTAATGCCAATACCACCGAAATTAAAGGCGGTCAGTTCTTAATTGAGAACGGCCAATTTCGCAACGATGGTGCTTTGCTCGTAGATGAGAACAGTTTCTTATCTGTCGATTTTTTCAATCTGTTAACGGGTACTGCCGACATTGCCGGCGTGGTAAACGCAAATCATACGTTCATCGATCTAAATAATACCTCGCTGTTCCTATCTGGTTTGCTCAAAACGCAGAGCCTGGAATTACCGGATAACTTTTCGCTTAGCGGTTTAGAACTAAACGGCGGTACGCTGTTAACGGAAAGCCTCAATGGCTCGCTAACGTTACTGGATACCGTATTCGCCCCGGGACAATCCATCGGGAGCGCGGTTATTGAAGGTGACTATGCGCAAAGCGGTGAAAGTGTGTTGCAAATTGAATGGGGACAAAACGGCGCAGACTACCTTGAAATTTTAGGGACCGCGTCGCTCGGTGGCAAACTTGAAGTCAAATTGCTTGACGATTTCATCCCAGAAATTGGCGAATCGATTGAGTTCTTAGCAGCACAATTGTTTCTTGGCGGCTTTGACTTAGAGAACCTCATCACCCCTGCTGGAATCAATCGCGCCTTCGCGTTCCGCACAGCAGCCGGCAAAGGCTTCTTAGACGTCATGGCGGCGCCAGTGCCCCTACCGCCGGCGTTCTGGTTGTTTGCTTGTGCATTGATCCCGTTGATTCGTCAACGGAGATAGCCTTCTCAAAACGTTTCCCCCGCTATCGGGGAAACTCG
>JBCCFA010000372.1:0-4666 GCA_039029975.1 Pseudomonadota bacterium | reverse complement strand
GATATGGGTATCGACCCAGGCCACATCTTTTGCCTTCAGCTCAGCGATTTGACGGAATTGATATAGTCCAAGTTTGTGCAGCATTTTTTCAAGCTTAGGCCCGACCCCTTTAATACGTTTTAAGTCGTCGATCCGAGCCGGTTTTTTCGACAATAAGCCGGCGGGTCGAGCATCGTTTGAGCTTGATTTAGCTGGGGTCGCCGCCGGTTTTTGCAACTGCTTTTCCAGCGCAGCAATGTGCTGGGATTGTCGCTCGTTACTCACCGAGAGGCTCTCGTTAGCATGAGCCTTCGCTTGTATTTCTTTTAACGACTGCTCTAATCGAGCCTTTAGATCGCGGTTTTCCTGAGATGTGGTGCTGTAATCTCGCTGAAACTGATCGCGCTGGCGAGTAATCTGACTGGCTTGAGTATCGCTTTCGCGTAATTCGTTTTTAATTTTTTGTAGTTCAACGGCAGCGTGCTGCTGTTGTTCCAGTTGTGTCTTTTCCCGGGCGGTTACGGTTGTAATTTGCTGTTCAAGCCGAGTATTTTTCGCTTCCAATTGAAGAACTTCGCGCTCCACATCATTCAATCGACTTTGCACTCGAGTGGATTCGGCGGTTCGCTCTGATAGTTCTTTTTCGAATTTGTTTTTTAAGCTAGCTAATTCGCGCCGATGTCGCGCCTGATTCGCATTGGCTTCTGTCGTTAAGCTCGCTAATTGTTTGTCCCTCGTCTCGATTTCGTCGCGCACCGCCAGAAGTTTGGTTTGAGTCGCCCGTGAACGTTGTTTTTGTTCTTCAATTTCTCGATCTTTTATCGATATTAAACGTTCGTACGAAGGAGATGTGTTTGTTTGCTCATGTGCCTCAGATTGTAAGGATCTAATGGTTTGTTGAGCTTGGGCTAGATCGGCCGTCGTGCGCGACGCTTTTTGCTGCCATGCTTTCAAAGAAGATTCTAGTCCGCTGATATCCTCTTCCAACTTGTGACGCGTTTGCGATTGCTCACTGATCCGGTCTTGCAAGCGGTATATATTCTGATGGCTGTCACCCGGCTTCTGTTGACCTTGTGCTAATTTTTGTGCCAGGGCGGCCAACTCTTGTTCCGTATCTGCAGCCTTTGCAATTAGGTCATTGTTTTGCCGCTTAAGCTTTTCATTTTCTTCAGATCGCGCTTTTAACTCATTCGCTAGCTTGAGATCGTTGTCTCGATTTTTTTCGTGCAGCGTAATCAGCGCACTTTCATGCTCTGCATGCGCTTCCGTTAATGATTTTTCTAGTTGGGCAAGATTTTCCTCTAGCGCGGCGATCTCCTCGCTGTTTTCGTTCTCGGAGGTTTCCAGTAATTCAAGTTTAGAGGTGAGTTCGATATTTTCTTGTCTTAAGCTTGCGCTCTGCTCCTCAAGCAATAATTTTTCTTTGGCAAGGTCATTGCTCCGATGCTCATATTCATTAAGCTTCGCGTCCAGCGTTGCTATGGTACTTTTTTGGGCATCTATTTCGGTTTCTTTTTCCGCGTTATCCATTTGCACCTGCAGGTCTCGGCGCTGCGCTGCGGTTCGAAAATAAATCCAGGTGATGAACCATCCGATTAATAATCCCGCTAACGCGCCGAACAGAACGGCGCTATTGAGATCGGCAAGTGAAGTTTCCATGGGATTTTTTTAAACGGTGTCGCCTAATACCGGTAACAGCCAATGTTTCCCGGTACCGTACAAGCAGATTGTTAACCTTAAAAGCTTTATCACTGAACCATCGCGGATTCTGCTTCGATTGATAATCGCGCCTTATTTCTGATGAAATGCTGGAGCGCCTCAACATCTTTTCGTTCGAGATTAGAAAATTTCGGCATACCCCTCGAAAGCAAAGCGCCTTCAAGTACGATTGTACTCATTGCATTCGTATCGAGCACAATTGGCGAGGCGCGTAAATCAGGTGCGCCGCCGGCCGAGACCGCGCCACCACCGTGGCACCAGGTGCAATTTTTTTCGAAAATCTCGCCGCCGTGAATCAATTGTTTTTTGTCCAAATTGAATTCAGGCGCAATTAGGGGTGTGGCGAAACTTGGCGGCGGCATAGCGGGCGGCGCAGCTTTCCCATCCAAAGTAAATACCAGTAGGTGGCGCGGATGTTTGCCGTACTCCCAACCGTGTTGGGCGCCCATAGATCCGCCCAAGGCTGCAACACCGCCGCCCCAACCGACCAAAACGGCGACATGTTGTTTACCGTCTAACTCGAACGTCACTGGCGGCGCCGTGATTCCAAGGCCAGCATCAAAACGCCAAAGCTCCTCACCGTTGTCCGCCCGATGCGCGACCAGGATTCCATCAGCGCGCCCTTGAAACACCAGGTTGCCGGCGGTGGTCATTGTGCCGCCTTGCCACATGCCCGGGTTCGGTGACTTCCACTCAGCCTGTTGAGTCACCGGGTTCCAGCCCATCAAACCGCTGGTGGCGATATTGGCCGGAATATCGTCTTGAATACCAGCGACGCCCACCTCGAATTCAAACCCACTGTGATCAAATTCGGCCGGTAGGATTTTTTTATCGTTGTAGTAGCCGGGCATATCGGTGAACGGGATATACACAAGGCCGGTACCGGGGTTGTAACTCATGGGCTGCCAGTTGTGCGCACCCAGTGGCCCCGGCCAGACGGTCTCTTCGCCGTCTTCATAACGCGCGCCCACAATTTCTACGGGTCGGCCCGTTTTTAAATCGACTTTGCTAGCCCAGGTGACTTTAGCGAATTTTTCTGCCGAAAGCAGTTCGCCGTTTTCGCGATTGATGATGTAGAAAAAACCATTCTTGGGGGCGTGCAAAATTACCTTGAAGGTTTTATCGCGCTGTTCAAGATCTGCTAGCACAATGTCCATCGCAGAATTAAAGTCCCAGGTTTCGCCAGGTGTTGTTTGGTAGTGCCATTTGTATTCGCCGGTATCTGCGTCTAGCGCAACTACCGAACAGAGATAAAGATTATCGCCACCTCCCGGACTACGAATGCGTTGATTCCACGGCGAGCCGTTGCCGGTGCCTAGATAGACGACGTTGAACTCGGGATCGTAGGTCATGGCATTCCAAACGGTTCCGCCGCCGCCGTGTTTCCACCATTCGCCGTTCCAAGTTTCGGCCGCGGCTTTCATCGCGTCATTCTCGAAGCCGTCAAGCGGGTTGCCTGGTACGGTCCACCAGCGCCAAACTTCTTCACCAGTCTCCGCGTCATAAGCGGTCACGTAGCCGCGTACGGCACCAAATTCCGCACCACCGTTACCGATTAAAATCTTGCCGTTAAATGCACGAGGCGCGCCGGTAATGTAATAGGGTTGTCGGGGGTCAACTGTTTGCTTAGACCATAACTCTTGTCCGGTTTTCGCATCTATGGCGATCAATCGGCCATCACCTGTACCGACGAAAACTTTGTTTTCCCAATAGGCGACGCCTCGCGAAGTCCCCCATAAAACACGCAGAGTTTCCCCGGCCTTGCCGATAGTGTCCGGATCATATTTCCACAATATTTTTTTGGTGCGGGCGTCGACTGCCCAAACTAAGCTGTAGCTGCCGGTGAAGTAGAGCACGCCATCGACGATTAATGGGGTAGAAACCAATTGCCGCTCGCCTTCTAGCGGCAACGACCAGGCGAGACCAAGATCCTTCACGCTTTGTTCATTAATTTCGTTTAACGGACTGAAGCGCTGCTCCGAATAGGTGCGACCGTAACTTAGCCATTCGCGGCCATCGGCTTCGTTGGCTATTCTTGCTCCCGAATTGGCTAGACACGGCGGAGCCGCAATGATCGCTATGATCAGAATTTGGCAAAATCGGTAAATCTGCTTCACAGAGTTTCTCCCCCTCAAGTCTGCATACGGCAAAGACAAACAATCGATGATTGATAGCTAACGCTGGTCGATCGTGAAACTTCGCGACGACCTTTGATTTTCGCAAGCGTGATATAAGCTCGCAACTAAAAAATAAAAATCCCAGTAAGAATTTGGAGAATCTAGGAAGAATTCCGCATAATAGACGGATGAATTCCTTTAGTGCGCCGCAATATGCGCTCATCGATAAAGTTGGTATGCCGCATGTGATGGCGTTCATTGTTAAGCGCCTTAGCCTATACAACACCGACGATCTCGATTGGCTAAAACTGCTGCCGCTGCAGAAGAAAAATTTGTTACACGGGGAATGTATGTTCCCTTATTTCGACCAGGACGGTCGCAAAGAACACGGTTTTCGCATTCGTGCGAGTGTGAATATCAACATGGTGCCGCCATTCGAATATGAACATTGGGCGAGAATTCCATCGAAAACTGCTCGGCAAGGTTGGACATCTGGGGAGCAAATTTTTCACTTTGCAGATTTGGAGGAGTGTGCAGTACACACGTTAGCGCACGAGTGTTTTCATTTCCTAAGTGAAACCAACCAGATTGACGAGAAGAATACAGAGGCGAACGCCAATTGGTGGGCCGACGGCTGGTTGGCGTCTTTTCGCTTGAATCAGCAAAAATCTTTCATTCAATTAAGCGAGCAAATCGAATTTAGTTTCAACTCGCCGGTAATTCTTGCTGAACTGGAAGTACGTCGTGACATGGATTTCATGATCGAGCGCATCAGTGGTTCCGTGGTGGTCAACATCAGTATTCCCGCCACCGAGAACGGCGGCATCTACGACCCGCTTTATCTGAACCTG
>JBCCFA010000371.1:0-4669 GCA_039029975.1 Pseudomonadota bacterium | reverse complement strand
TTTTTCTTTGCGTACCGTAATTAACAAAAGTCATACCCCGATCCGTTAAGATCGACGTATGACAACGCCAACCACCACGTTCGATGACGCAGTGCTGCGCGCCATCGAAAAATGGCCCAATGTGCCACATTGCTTTGACTGGTTGAGCCTTGACCGACGCGGGTATTGGCTAATTAAAGGCGCACCGATCACCCATGAGCGCGCGACCGCTTTTATCGCGCGTCATTATGCGCGGGACGCGCATGGTCGTTGGTTCGTGCAAAACGGTCCGCAACGGGTTTTTTGCGGACTCGCATATACCCCTTTTGTTTATCGACTCACGGTTGAGCTGGGATTCACAACGCATACGGGTGCGGCTTGCGAGAAAGTAAGCAGAATTCGATTAGATGAGCTGGGCAATATCCTGCTGGAAACAGAATTTGGCATCGGGCTGATTGATGACCGTGACTTGGTGCAAGTATCAACCGCCATCGATGCGCAAAATTCAATCGATTGGTTTGACTTTGAAACGATTTCGCAAGCTGTTCAACAAAACGAAAATCTCACGTTGTCGCTAACGGACAATAAGATTGCGCTCGATACAATTAATTCTAAAGACGTCGCGTCTGTGTACCAATTTGACGCAAATCCCTCGGCGCGAAAAGATGAAATCGTCAGGTAGTCAATGAAGATCAGATCAATACGAAATGATTCCAATACACGATGACAATCCAACGGCGCGTCCGAGCGTTGTTACCTGGGTATTGTTGGGCCTATGCGTGAGCATATTCGTTTTTCAGTACACCGGATCGCCACAAATTACCCAGCAGATCATTTTCAGTTTCGGACTCATTCCCGCAGTTCTGAACAACTACGCCACACTGCCGGCCGAAGTGACGTGGATCTCGCCAGAGTTAACGGTAATTACGTCCATGTTCTTGCACGGCGGGTTCATGCACTTGGCAGGCAACATGCTGTATTTATGGATCTTCGGCAACAATGTCGAAGACTGCATGGGCCGCTTTCGGTTTATCGTTTTCTATTTAGTTTGCGGTGCGGCAGCGGCATACGCACAAATTTTCGTTAATCCTGAATCTACCATTCCCATGGTTGGCGCAAGCGGCGCCATTTCGGGGGTGCTCGGTGCCTACTTACTGGTTTACCCCAAGGCGAATGTGCTGGTGATAATTCCGCTCGGCTTTATTATCCAGACTATCCGCCTACCGGCGGTCATCGTTCTGTTGGTTTGGTTTGCGATACAAATTTTTAGTTCGCTGAATGCGGAACCCGGCACGCCAGGTGTTGCATGGTATGCACACGTCGGCGGTTTCGTGGCGGGTGTGATACTAATTCCCTTGTTCAAATCTCCGCGCGTGCCTTTTTTCGGCGGCAAAAGCGAGGTTGAATAACCGCCGTTCAATAACCAGCGAATCGCAGAAAAATACTAGCCAAAATTGAAACGACCACAATGCTGCCGCCTTTCAACACGCGCGACGGCTCGCCATTTCTAATACATGGGCGACAGTACCTGTGATAAAACCGGTTCAGAAATACCAGCAATATGGAGAAAGACAAAATGAGCGGGAAAAGCTCAAAACCGTTAGCCATAGACTCGCTGTCTCAACGCCGAATATACTGTTTGTTAACGGCCTCTTACGCTCAGTTCTTTAGCCATGCCGGCGATTAGCGTTGTCATTCCAACCCATAATCGCCGCGATTTCGTGCTGCGAGCGTTGGAATCAGTCCACCGTCAATCTGTTGCGCCGCGCGAAATTGTCGTCATAGATGATGGCTCCACCGACGGCACGATGGACGCTATTCAGCAACATTTTCCGGCGGTCTTAGTTCATTCGCAGGCCCAATCAGGGGTAAGCAAAAGCCGCAATGAAGGGATCAAGCGAACAACTTCGCCCTGGATCGCTTTGCTCGATTCTGACGATTATTGGCACCCCGAAAAGTTGGCGCAACAAATTCGGCACGCCGACGCCCACCCCAATACGCGCTTAATTCACTGCAATGAACAATGGATCCGTAACGGCCAACCGCTTGCGCAAAAACACTATCATCGAAAAAGCGGCGGCGACATTTTCTCGCGCTCCCTGCACCGATGCTTGATCTCACCCTCTGCCGTTTTGCTGAAGCGATCTTTACTATGGGAGGTTGGCCCATTCGACGAAAACATGCCCGCTTGCGAGGACTACGATCTATGGTTAAGAATTAGCGCACACGAACATGTTGGCTTCGTAGACGAAGCACTATTAACCAAGCATGGCGGACACGGCGATCAGTTGTCGCGAACTATTTGGGGTCTTGACCGCTTCCGTATCTATGCCTTGCGCAAATTGATCTTTAGTAACCGATTAACGGCGCAGCAAATGCATGAAGCAATAGCAGTGTTGATAAAGAAAATAGACATCTTTGTTAAAGGGGCTGAGAAACATGGCCGCAAGCATGAAATTTCTTCGTACTTAACTTTAGCGCGTGAGGTCAAGCAATTGTGTCTTTAACGACAAGCTCACCGCGCGTGAATTTTGTTACGGCTTTGCCTAGCGAAGCGGCGCCGTTAGTTGAGCACTACCAGCTAGCGCGGCGTGCGCGGCATGGCAGACTCACTGTTTACTCGCGCGACAATATTCAATTAGCTGTTGCCGGGATTGGCAAAACGGCGGTCGCGACCGCGGTTGGTGTGCTTGGGGCGACTACTACCGACCTTCCCACCGCGTTCATCAACGTCGGTATCGCCGGTCACGCAGGCGCGGCGCTCGGCAGCTGTTTTTTAGTCGACAAAATTGTCGACGACGCGAGTCAACAAACCGCTTACCCTCCCATCGCTTATCCGAATAAATTACCGAGCAGTCCGCTGTGCACGGTGGCAACGCCGCAGACGAACTATCGCGACGGATGGCTTTACGATATGGAGGGCAGCGCATTTTTCGATGCAGCGAAACAATTCACGACACTCGAGTGCATCTGCTTAATCAAAGTGATTTCGGATAATCGACATTCACCAATCGCCAAAATCACTAAAAACAAAATCACGGAACTCATGAAAGATGCCGTAGCAAATGTCAACGAGGTAACGAGCTCGCTCGCATCGCTCATTGAGACACACCTCACCCCATCTCGCACTACGCTACCACCTGATCAGCTGCCATGGCGAGTCACGGCAACGCAAAGCATTCAGCTAAACCGCCTAGCGTCTCGTTTGTGTGTGCTATCGCCAGAAACAGATCTAATGGCATTCATCGAAGATTGCGGGACCGCCAAACAAGCAATTAGTAAACTTAGCGAAACACTGGCCTCGTTGGCGCTTGATTTTTCGGCATCCCAATGATCGAGTCGATATACATTGAATCCAATCTGAGAGAAGACGCAAGGGTTCGCAAAATCGTTGACAAGTACTCACGTGCAAGAGTGATCACTTGTGAACATTACGGTGAGGTATTTAATCGCAAGAACCAGCATTTCCGCCTGCAAAAACAGGCGCCCGCATTAATTTTGGCGAATAAGCTTGGGCGTAAAATTTATCCGGTCCCGTCCAATCAGGGTATTGGGGCACCGCATAACTATTATTTTTCGCATATGTTGAATTGCCCATTCGATTGCAGGTATTGTTTTTTGCAAGGCAAATTCGCTTCTGCGAATTATGTCTTATTCACCAATTACGAAGATTTTCTGAGCGAAATCAACGACGCCATAGCCGCTCACAATGAGATGGTGCACGTATTTAGCGGCTACGATTGCGATAGTCTCGCTTTTGAGCCCATTTCAGAATTCACCGCCTGGCTAATTGATCATTTAACGCAAGCGCCAAACTATCTCGTCGAGCTACGAACCAAAAGCGCGCAAATACGCACGCTTTTAAAACGTTCGCCGCATCCCAACGTTCTCGTTGCGTATTCACTGGCGCCAGAACTGGTTATAGAAAATGTCGAATTTGGTACGGCTCGCTTGCATGACCGCTTGCGGGCACTAAATACCCTACAAGAGGCAGGCTGGACGATCGCCTTAAGGCTTGACCCCTTGCTCAATTTCCGTCTGGCTGAATCCCATTATCGCGAGTTCTTTGAATTGATCGCGAAATCAATCAAGCTAGATCGTGTGCATTCGGTGACCTTTGGAACTATGCGGTTCCCAGATGCCTACCTCGACAAAATCGCCAAGCTCTATCCAGATAATGCATTGTTATCAAGTTTGCACGAATCTGATAATGGCCTGACGAGCTACTCACCAGAAATCATTGATAACTTGCTCAGCCAGGCATTCAAATTTTTCGCCGACAACATCGATGCGAGCCGCTTATTCCTTCATCAAACAGCCGATAGCGTGACAAGGCTACATGCCTAAACTGACAAGACTTACATGAGCGCAAGTGCCGCTGTTTTTGTTTGCTACACGGTGTTGGTGTTCCTCATTGCGCTAGCCGCTTATTCGCGCACCGAAAATCATCGCGACTTCTTGCTTGCCAATCGTCAACTTTCGGGGCCATTGGCCGCACTTAGCGCCGGCGCATCAGATATGAGCGGTTGGTTGTTACTCGGCTTGCCTGGGCTTGCGTACGTGGCGCATCGCGAAGCTTTTTTTATCGCCGCCGGACTTGCTTTAGGGACTTATCTAAATTGGCGCTGGATAGCCGCCCCGTTACGTGAGAAGACAGTTATCCACGGCGAATCATTGACGCTACCAACCT
>JBCCFA010000370.1:0-4673 GCA_039029975.1 Pseudomonadota bacterium | reverse complement strand
ATAGTTCGCAAGAGAGATGCGCGTCTTAATTAGCCCGAGAGCGTTCTTTTTCTTTTCAAGTTGCTCAGGCCAATTCTCGATAGAAGTATCGCACCAATCAGTAATGCTAGGGTTGGTCTTGGAACCGGTACCGTAATTACGGGCGAGGATGTGGCTTCGGTTAAAGAGTCCACTGCGGCGGCAAATGCTGCTTGGCGATCGGGGTCGGAAGGTTGTCCTGGAAAGTAATTGAAAATAAAGCCGATAGGCGCCGAGTCGGCAATTCCAGTTGAACGATTATCGGGTGCCGGAGTCGGCGGATTAAATAAATTCGCGGGTTCTTGTTGAGAGAACAAGTAAAAATGCGCGAGATAAGCGCCGGGTTCGGCGGGTTCATCTATTTCAAAAAGGATATGGGAGTGAATAACACCGCCGTCTTCTTGCGTGATGTAAACGCCGCCGATTTCATCACCTAGATGGTCCAAAGTCGTTCCTGAATTTGTCCATCCAATTGTGTTGAAAAGCACGCCTGTAACACTCAGTGTTACGCCGTTTGGGGCTACTTGCCAAGAAGTACCATCCCAATGTAGCAGATTCCCAACGGGTCTAACGCCAAGCAAGGAATCTGTCGGAAACTGGCCGGCATTATGATCAAAGCCCGGATTTTCGGTGCCATTAACCCCGTTCTGTGGGTCACGAAAATCTGCGGTGAACAGGTCTCGGCTGGCTAGTGCTGAAAGTAACGGGTTACCGCTAACGGCATTCGGATTAATTACCGTTCCAACGTCCAAGGGGTCGCTAGTAATTTGCCCATCAGTCACAATTGGCCAGACATCGCCAAAGTGTCGGGTTTCTTGTGCTGGAGTTGTCGTCGACCAGAATAAAAGCGCCGTTACTACCGTCAGGAAGTAACGGCGGGTTTGCATAATGTTCACTGGGTTATTTCTTAGCTTCGTCGTCGGCGAATACCTAGTAAACCAAGCGTTGATGCAAGTAACCATACCGCAGCAGGCACGGGTACTGGCGCGGCAACGAACGTACGGCTTTCAACAATTTCTTCGTAGTCGAATTCCGACAGACCTAAATTAAGAATCAGCGAGAAAGGCGCCGACGTTAGCAACGGGGAACCGACGTCTGGAGCGCCGCCGTCTCCGGCGTGATTATATAAAACCATATCGAATAGATATGCACCTACGGGCGCGGTGTCATCTATGGAGAAGGTCAAATGTTGGTGAGTTTCCTCGCCAGGCTCAGGAAAGCCGCTACCGATTTCGGTTGAGTTTTGTACGAAACCGCCTGAGTTGCCTGCGCCTGTCCAAGTTAGGCTTCCGCCGAAATCAGACGCCGCCGTTAGAGTTACCCCAGCTGCTGGGGTCCAACCACCGCCAGTGGACTGCCAAAGCAGGCCCGATGGTGCGACCGTAATGAACGTACCGCTGTCGAAGCCACCATTCGGATCTTCTTCGGTGTGTGCTTCGAAGCCAGGGTCAATAGTCGCGTAAGGGCCAAAATCTAGATCACCGAAATCGCCTTCAAATACTTTGTAGCCGGTAAAAAGGTCATAGACATCGCCTTCAATCTCAATTGCGCCATTGCCTGCGCTTGGGTCATCTACTTCGAATTCGATGTCGCTGTGCATGTGCTCATCTTCCGCCCATGCCAGAGTAGATAGTCCTAACATGGCCGAGCCCAGCACCGCTGTCAGCGTGATCCCGCGAAAATGTTCAATTAGTTTGAGTTTTTGATACTGCCGAACTGTCATGATACTAACCTCCGATTGAATTAAGTTTCCCTTATTAGAGCTCTTGTTGGGACATTGAATTGTTATAATATAACGTTACAAGCTTTACCGCAATAATAGGCAACTCTAGCGCGAGGCCTACCGACAATCGGCTAGGTAATCCGAGAAATCGCTTTGTCTGGCGTTGAATTTCGGAATTGGCGGAGCGGTCGCATTGTCCGGGCTGACGTCGATCGACAAATTTGCGGGGCTATTTTCATTTCGCGACAGTTGCGCTTCAGTCTCAACCACAAGTGCGGCAATGGCTCGCCCCATTCCTGCGACAAAATTCTTATGCACATTGAATGTGGGTTTATGCAGATGAACCCCAAGCGCTTCTCTCTAAACAGCAACAAGATAGATGGTGCGCTCGATTTTCCAAATACGTTAAAAAGCTACAAGGACCGTTGCGGTGAACTCTAATTTGGGTAGTTGGACAGCGAGCGCGTATTCGCAGCCGTTAGCGGCAAGCCTGACAGCGACCTTCGATTTCTATTTTTTGGTCGAGCACTTCAAAACCAATTTGCTTGGCGCCTTCGGAGATGCGCTTGTCGATGGCTTTGTTGGCCAACTCAGCCACGTCGCCACATTCCACGCAGATTAGAAAATGGCCTGAATGACCGCTTTCGGGATCACTGCATCCAACGTAAGCGTTGATAGATTCAATTTTGTGGACCAAGCCTACATCAATCAAAAAATCGAGCGCCCGGTAGGCGGTAGGCGGTGCTGGCCGGCGACCAGTCGCACTAAGCGCTTCTAGCACTTCGTACGCCTTCATGGGGCGATGACTGCGCCACAAAATTTCTAGTACTGTGCGACGAAGTTCGGTGAAGCGTTCGCCGCGCTCGGTGCAAATTTCTTGCGCCTTCGCGATGGCATCTTCGATGCAGAGGGTGTGGTCATGCCCTGAAGCCGGAAAATCCTTGATTACAGTGCTTTTAGACATGATAAAACCTTTGATGATTAACAATGAATGTCATTGGATATCTCTCTTTAACAGTAGCTGAAGCTCATAGTCGCCGCAACTGATAATCGGCCACTAATGCAAGCATGATGTTTTTTCCTGGATTTGATCTTTCGCATTGAATTGCCGCTAGGCCTAAGGTGCCCACGACATTGTCGTCTTGGCGAATCATTACGTTCCATAGGAAATGAATTCCTCGATGAACTACCACGTTAAACGCACCCCAGTGCCAAACGAGTAGAAATTTTGTTGTTCATCGATTTCCGCGTTGAAATCGATGAAGGCTTCCGCGCGTGTGCCGAGCCTGGCGACCATGCTGGCGCCAACAATCGCGCTGTCTGTTGCCGAATCATCAGCAGAAATTCGAAAACGCGTGTTCGATGCGTCACCAAGGAAGCGGGCGGTGAATGCACTTGGGTCGTCGAATTCGTGCGCCCACGCGCCGCGAATTTCAACCACTGATTCCCGTGCGCCAAACGCGAGAAAACCAAAGCGTGCGCGCAGACCGAGTAGGGTACGTAGGGAATCGGTGGTTTCTTCGTCAACGTCTAGTCCAAGCGCCCCGGCGCCCGTTTCAGTGTAGGCATCGCGCCAGTTCGAGCTCCAGCCGATACCGGCAAACGGTTCTAGTGTGATTTCGCCTTGCGTGGCATAACCCACTTCGCCGTACAAATTGGTCGATTCCCCATCGAAACTGCCGCTGGCGGTGCGAATCAGCGGACCACTCGCTCAGGCTCGCTGAGAATCGTATTCGTCGAACCCATAGGTGCCAATAAAGTCGGCATACCAGTTACCCGAAGCAATGCGTGCGTAACCACCTGCTTGCCAGCCGGTAATTGAAGTGGTTGCATCGGGTCCATCTTGATTCACTTCGGCATCGTAGTACAAGCCGAACAAGCCGGCGGTGAGTGTCTCGGCGACTTGTACGTCGTAACCGAAAACCACCCCGGCGTTGTCTGTATCGGCGGATGTGTTGCCCGACAGATCGAAATCACCGAACCCAGCCACGGCCCGCACCCAAACACCGTGTGTATATTCACTGCTTAGCGTCGACGCCGCTTGCATAGCCGACCCCAAGACTCGGTTGTTGCTTTGGGAACCGGACTCTGCCGCAGCGAGCAACACTTGATCACTGTTTCTGCCATCCATAGATAAGCTTGTGCTCGCCGAAAGGCCGCGCAAGCGCGTACTCACCTGTCTCACAACGGCGCGCGATTGTGCTTGATTCGCCGATGGAATAGGAATGTTGGACGCACCCGACATGGCTTGTATTGCTTGTGGTACCTCTTCGGTACTCAGTACTTGTAAGCCCTGTACAACCGCCATGGCATCTCCATGCGGGTCAGCGAACATTGCTTCTAAAGCGCCAGCTGCGCTCGCTTGGTTTGCATCGACAGCGAAGTCGGAAAAGGTTTTATCGTTACGAGTGAGATGGAGTAATACCTGGGTGTTATCGTAGTCCAAGCGCGGATTTAGGAATGCGAGGTTAGACGAAACGCTGCTGAATTCGCCCGAAATGCCACCCGCTGCGGAAATCAATGGAAACAACGATTGCACGGGGTAATCGCCCGCAATCGCGTTGAGATTTAACGCCGCGCCATTTATTTGTGCGCGACCCCCAACTGTTAGGGTATCTGCAAAACCGGGCGTCATTGTTACGTCGTACATTGAACCTGGTTGCAGCACCAAGTCACCACTGATTTCACCGGTTCCCGTTAATTTGGTGCCAGCGGCAAGCGATAAATTTCCGCCAAGGCCGCCACGCAAGCGCAATATTCCTTCCATGATCTGAGTGTTGCCATTGCCATTCCCACCGCCAGAAAGTGTTAACGTGCCGGTTCCAAATTTGCCGAGGTTGCCAGTACCACTAATAAAGCCAGAAATTTCTACGTGATGGTTAGCGGTATCAAGTGTATTCGCGCCGGATAAGATGACTGATCTTTGCAAGTT
>JBCCFA010000369.1:0-4688 GCA_039029975.1 Pseudomonadota bacterium | reverse complement strand
TAACATCGGCTCTGGACCTGATGGCGCTGTTAGGGCATCGCCCGGACCATGCAGAAATAAATCCCATACCTGACCCGAGTCCAAGGCATCGCCCGGCTCAAAGCCTCCCCATAAGCCAAAATCACTGATCGCGCCCGCAAAGGCGTCGTCTAAGTTATTGGTATTCGCAGCAAATGCTGCCGGATCGTCATTCACCTCGGTGCGCGAGGTATCAACGCCTAACAACCATGGCTCGCGGTTTTGCAAAATGTAGGCTTCTGTCGCGTCAGCTGGCGAATCAAGGTTGCCCTCTTTGCGATACCAGCCGAAATCAGGTACCGCCACGCCGTCGGCATAGACGGTGATGCCGTCCTCCGTAAAGGACACCGCTATGTGAGTCCATTCACCCTCAGTGAAATATTCTTTGGTAGAAACCCAAGACTTGTTACTACCGCCATCGCCTTCTGCAAAACGTAAAAATATACGCCCGCCGTCATCTATCCCCAAACGGAAATGACCGCCGTCCCCGGCGTTTTTCTCGTCTTTAGACAGCACAATCTGCTCGCACTCGTGTAACTCATCGGGCTGTATCCAAACTGAGACCGTCCCTTGGGTCACTTCCATCAAAGGATCGTGCTCAATGAACGCAAAGGTATCTTCACCGTTGAAGACTAAGGCGCTGTCAGCCGCGCCACCAGGACCGGCACGCGTAACACCCGCGGTTACGGGTAGCGCAGTGTTGTTCTGCAGTTGATGCACACTGACGCTAGACCCGCCTCTAAGATCCTCGTAAATACCCGCTAGAAAAGAATCAAAGGACCAGTATGCGAGTGGTCCCGGGAGATTAGAACTTCCCCCGACGCCTTCCTTGGCATCGCCGGAAATGCGATCTGCATTTTCGGTGCCTTCTATGGTGTCATCGGGAGAATCGATAAATCCGAGTTGTTCGAAAGGTGCCCTACTGCTGTCGTTAATGCCTTGAGTATTACTATTGTTGCTTTCATTCACTGGCTTTATCTCCTTGATAAGCTTTCCGTGTGAATGCCGACCTTGGTCGACGATTCAGGATTCAACTTAAAGTGTGATGTGCCGGATAGAGGACCTCCGTGTCGAAACAAATTGTCTCCGCAACTTGCTCTCTACCAGCGGCAGCCAGTGTCCCCTGATTTAACAATTTTTAACATGACGACGATCACGCTTTCGGTTTGCTTTTAGGTAATCGATCACGTTTTGGAAATAGGAATTAAAGAAGAAATTTTTTCGTTACATTTAGTCTTCGCGCATCGCGCGATAAAAACTACGAACGACAGGTTTAAACAAATATTCTATAGGTGTTTGTTCACCTGTAATGATCATAACTTCCGCTTGCATACCCGCGGAAAGGCTTAGCGAGTCATTGTCAGAAACAAATTCCTCATCTAATTTAACGCGCGCCAGGTAATATGGAACGCCGCTACGGGGATCGGTGAGCCGATCTGCAGAAATTGAAACAACCTCACCCTTTGCTGGCGCGACAGTACGTCGGTTGAAAGCGGTGAGCACAACCTGTGCCTGCATACCCACGTTAATCGCATCTATATCGATTGGATTAACTCGTCCGTGCACAATTAACTGGGCTTTTGTGGGAACGATATCCATTAAGGCTTCGCCAGGACCCACGACACCACCAACCGTGTGGATTTTTAGGTCAACGATGGTGCCATCGAGCGGCGCGATAATATCCGTACGAGTGTGAATATCTTCAGCCGCTACTAACCGCTCATCAATATCAGCAAGCGCAGTCTGCACTTCGGTTAATTGAGCAACCACTTCGTTGATACGATTGGTGCGTAACTCGATAATTTTCAGCTGTTCTTCGCCAATATTTTGTTTAATACGCGCCACGGCTGCCTGTTGTTGGTTTCTATCGCCTAGCAACTCGGATTTCTCTCTTTTTAGGGTGATGATCCGTTGCTTGCCAGCAAGTTTTTTCTCGAAAAGCGATTGTTGGGCCTCTAGTTCTTCGGCAATTAATTTTAATTCGGCGCTCTGTGCTCGAATCTGACCGCCTAGCCCCGCCATTTCTTCTTTGAATTGAGAAATTCGTTTTTCGAGAATATTTTTCTCCCCTTGGATTGCTTTTCGGCGCGCTTCGAATACTCGTATCTCTGCAGCCTTTGCCTCTTCGGCGTTGAGAAAACCGCTTAAATTTTCGAAAGAAATTTCCTCCGCGCCGTCGCGTTCAGCAAGGAGTCGTGCTTCTTGGACTTTTAGTGCAACGTATCGATTTTTTAATTGTGCAAGATTTGCGCCTGCCTGCGTGGCATCAAGCTTAAGCAAAACTTCTCCAGCCACTACCTCTTGGCCTTCGCTAACAAGCAATTCCGCAACAATGCCACCTTCGAGGTGTTGTATCGTCTTACGATTACTCTCAACGTTTAGCACGCCGGGCGCAATCGCTGCACTCTGCAGCGGCGCAACCGCCGCCCAGCTACCCAACCCAACGAAAAAGACCAAAATGATGGTAATGCCCGTGAAAATTAAAGACCGAATCTCGGGCAATGCGCTGATGGCCGACGAGTTACCTTGGTGCATTATTCATTCCCCGCTACTGAGGCATCTGCTCGTGTAAACGGACCAGCCGGTTGCGCCTCGGTCGGTGTCGTATCCATGGGCCCAGAGATGCGTTGTAGTACTTGCTCGGTTGGTCCGCTCATCTGTAACTGCCCCTCATTTACGACGATGAGGGCGTCGACATGACGAATAATCTGCGGTTGGTGAGCGATCACCACTACTGTGGTTCCGCGCGACTTCAGTACCTTGAAAAGGTGGATTAACGAATTTAGGCCAGCATGGTCTAAATTCGAGTTCGGTTCGTCGAGCACGACCAGTGCTGGATCGCCGTAGAGCGCACGCGCCAGCCCAATTCGTTGTCGTTGACCTGCCGATAACACAGAACCGTGTTCGCCGATTTGCGTTTCGTAACCTTGCGGCAGGCGCAGAATCATCTCGTGCACATCTGCAAGCTCGGCGGCCGCTATCACATCGTCCGCCGCGCCCTGCCCTAAACGTGCGATGTTCTCCCGGACGGTGCCGGCAAATAGTTCGATATCTTGCGGGAGATAGCCAATGTATTGCCCGCGATCGGCTGACGACCAGTTAAAAATATCGTTTCCGTCTAACCTTACCGAGCCCACTGTGGGCTTAAGATTCCCAACCAATAATCTGCCTAAAGTAGTTTTTCCCGCAGCAGACGGCCCGACCACACCCAGCACATGCGCAGCTGGCAGTTCGAAGCTAATATTTTTTAACGTAGGTTCTCCATCTGCCTGGTGTCGGTACGAAATACCTTCGCAGGTCACAGTGCCTTGCGGTCGTGGCAAGGTCATTGTTTCACCCGGGTAAGCATCATGCTCGAACAGAGATTTAATCCTGTGGTAAGCGTGCCGTGCATTAACCAGAGACTTCCACGAGGATATGGCTTGATCAATTGGCGCCAACGCTCGCCCTAAAAGTATAGTTCCAGCAACCATACCCCCAGGCGACAATTGTTGTTGGATAACAAGCCACGCACCCAAACCCAACATCCCGGTTTGAACAATCATGCGAATAAACTTAGACAGGGCGCCAATAGAGTCATTGCGGGCGGCCGCTCTCGATTGCATTTTCTCGGCGGTTTCTTGGCTTTTCGACCATCTATTAGCGACGGTGTGAAACATGCCCATCGCTTCAATCACATCAGCATTGCGGGCGGCGGCGTCTGCCTCTGCATGGGCTTGCACTTGCGCGCTACTTGCCGCTTTTAAGTGCTTGCGCGTGACGAGTTCGTTTATCACTGCCAAGACAAACAGCGTAATAGCGGCAGCCAATGCCAATAAACCTAAACTTGGATGCAACAAAAATATGACACCCAAGAATAGCGGCACCCAAGGTGCATCCATCACGGGCACCAGTGCATTTCCACCTATCACAGTTTTAACTTGATTGAGATCGCGTAAGCTTTGAATGGATGCGCTGTCGCGATTCGCCAACGACCGTCGAACATTCATCTGCAACAAGGTTTCACCCAGCTGCGCATCAAACCATTTGCCTATTTTCGCCAGCGAAAAACTACGAATCGTTTCTAACGCGGCAAACGTCATTAGGGCAACTACGGCCATAATCGACAGTACAATCAGCGTATCGATACTCTGGCTGGTGAGCACTCTGTCGAATACCTGCAGCATATACAACGGTGCGGTCAACATGAGCAAATTGATGAAAGCGCTGAAGACAGCAACGATGATTAGCGGCGTCTTTATCCCGTTGCAGGCTGTCTCTAAAGGCAGTTGCTTGGCAGTAGCGGTTAAAACATTTTCCATAACATCCCCGATGTCCTACGTGTATTTACGTAAACTCAGGGCGCCAATCCTAAAGGGCGTAGGAACAATTTTTAACAAACAAAGAACGAAAGTATGCGTTGGTTCACACACCAATTTTTGTGACTGTGTTGTAGATTCGATCGCCGATTTAGTGTCTGCAGTGAACGCAGGGCGAAGTATGACTAGGATACCAACTTAAAGTCTCGCCAAGTCTTTCAGAAGCGCGTCTTTCTTACTGTGATTTTTATCACACAGCAAAAATTAGGGTTAGTTTCGCTGTCGATTTAAGAACTCGTTAATTATGGTTGCCACGTAGACTGGCGCTTCCTGTTGAGGATAATGACCGGCATTACCACACAAAGCCATTTC
>JBCCFA010000368.1:0-4715 GCA_039029975.1 Pseudomonadota bacterium | reverse complement strand
TTTGGAAAAATGCTGAAAACCTTGTCCATGCGGGTTAGCTTGAACATTGTTTTTACCGGCTCTTGAAGTCCGCAAATTGAAAACTGACGGGATGCTCCGGCAGCCTTTAAACTCGAAACAATGGCGCCTAAACCACTAGAATCGATGAATTCGGTTTCATGAAGATTTAGCACGATGGGCTTGTCGCCCTCAGAGATAAAGTCGGTCATACGTTGTTTAAAATCGACCGCAATTTTGGCGTCTAGACGCTTTTCAAAAAGCGTTACCACCAATTTTTCTTGGACTTCATTTGATTCAATTAGCATTGCTGTTCTCCTGTTGCTTTAGCTACTTCGATAGGGCGGGGACAGAGACCCCACGCAGGTCAGGATTTTTATCGGCACTCCAAGGTAAACATTGAGACATCGTCGTCGAATTGTTCGGAACCGCACCATTTATGGAGGTCTGCCTGAATCGCGGCCATATCACGCACTTCATCTCGCCTCGCACTGCCGTCAATCGCGTTTATCAATCTGTCCTCGCCAAACATCTCGCCCTGCGCATTGCACGCTTCGATTACACCGTCGGAGTAAACATAGAGCCGGGCGCCTTTTTCGAAAGGCACTGTGAATTCCTCGTAGTCGATATCCGGCATCAAACCCACGGGGAAGCCACCTTCGCCGATGATGGTTATATCGCCGGATGGGTTGGCCAGCATAGGGTTGGGATGACCAGCCTGACAAAGTTTCAGCGTGGCTGTATCTACATTAGCGGTCCCATACAGAACGGTGAAATATTCAGAATCTGAGGATAGTTCGGTAAAAGTGTCATTAAGTAAGCGCACGAACTTAGCGGGTTCATTCAGTGAGACTTCAGTCGGCTGCCCATTCGAAATTTGCGGCAACTGGGCTTCTAAAAGTTTTGAGGTGATGAACTGGTGAATGGTGACCGAGAGCAGCGCCGCCGATATCCCGTGGCCGGCAACATCGATGTTGTAGAAACCGATTTCGTTTTTGCCGAGCGGAAAGCAATTGAGTGTGTCGCCAGAAATAAATTCAGATGGTATATAGTTCCAGTTAAAGTGATAGCCGTTAATAATGAGGTCGTTTTCCGGCAATAATCTTTGTTGCGTATCAGCTGCGGCTTTTAAGCCTGATTCAATCGTTGAATAGGCTTTCGATAGCTCCTCATTCCGTTCATGCAGCCGAGATTGTAATTCGATTATTCGTTCGCCCGCCGAAATACGGGCATACAGAATGTCTGTTGTAATGTTTTTGGAAACATAATCATCCGCCCCGCGATTGAATCCCTCCACCACCGAGCTATCGTCATCTAGGGAAGTCATTAAGATGACATAGGTATACCGGGAGGAGGCGTGACTGCGAATCTTCTCGCACAACTCAACGCCGGACATCCCCGGCATCATCCAATCGGTAATAACAAGCCTAAGTGGATCTTGGCGATAGATTTCCCATGCTCGCTCCCCGTCTTCGGCTTCGATTACCTCGTAGCCGAGATAATCCATCATTGCAGCGATTTTCACCCGAATGTCGGGCGCATCTTCAACAATGAGCACACGTTTTTCTTCGGTATCTGCAACCAGAGAGTGGACTTGCGACAAAGCGGCGGCCTGAGTCATGCGATTTGGAGGGCTCGGTTCTCGAAATTCTTCTATCTAGGAAATGTCGGCATGCCGGTCGAAATACTTTAGTGGGATGCTACCTGAGAGGCTTAGTTGTTCGTGCGCGATGCCCAAAATTGCATGCTGCGTGGCGCCACTGAAATCCGTTGTTCAGCAGTCTTAGTCGCACCGAGATCTGCCGTATTCACTAAACAATGCCAGGCGCCGAATCTCGCGTCCGGTAGTTGAAAATCTAAGCTCTCCCAAAAAGCATTTGCCACAAGATAAATTTGCTCGTCATCGCCGTTGTCGCTATAGGTGATTTCCAGTGCAACACTGCGCGAGTCGATCGACGTATCCGGTTTAAAGAGTTCTACGCCATGTTGAAGGATTGATACTTTAGGATGCCGTACCCAATCTGTAATGATGAATAGGACGAAACTCCTTCGAATCGCGATTAGAGTGCGCGTAAACGCCCCGATGGATTCGCCAAGTTGATCATCTTGCCAATCTATCCACGTGATCGGTGAATCTTGGCAATAAGCATTGTTATTGCCTTGCTGAGAGCGAAATCGTTCATCACCAGCCGTGATCATTGGGGTGCCAGCAGCGAGCAATGTAAGCGCCAGCGCATTCCGAACCTGTTTTAGTCGTAATGAGATGATCTCAGGATTGGTGGTCTCACCCTCTATCCCGCAATTCCAACTTCGATTGTGACTTTCCCCATCACGATTGTTCTCTCCGTTCGCGTTGTTGTGTTTTTCGTTAAAACTCATCAAATCGCGCAAGGTGAAGCCATCATGGCAAGTGATAAAGTTAATACCGCTACGAGATGTCGGCGAAAAAATATCGGAACTGCCACAAATCCGTTGGGTCATAGCGGTAACCAAATTGGGCTCACCGCGAAGAAAGCCTCGCAGGTCGTCTCGAAAGCGGCCGTTCCACGGGGTCCAACGGGCGCTACCCGGGAAGTCGCTCAGTTGATATAAGCCAGCAGCGTCCCAGCATTCGGCGATGAGTTTGGTTTCTTTGAGGACAGGATCTTCTTCAATTTGAGAGATTAGCAGCGGCTGCGTTTGTGGTTCGCCATCTGTACCGCGGGTAAGAATTGATGCGAGATCGAACCTGAAACCGTCGATATGAAACTCGCTCACCCAATAACGCAGACTATCTAGAATTAGCTGGCAAACGATAGGGTGATTGCAGTTAACCGTGTTACCACACCCAGAGTAATTGGCATATTCGTTTGTCCCTTCGTCATGATGATAGTAAATATCGTCTGCGAGCTTCTTGAATGAATACGATTTTCCGTCTTTATCGCCCTCACCGGTGTGGTTATAAACGACATCTAGGATGACTTCGATGTCCGCAGCATGTAGCGCTTTTACTAGTGATTTCAATTCATTTATCACGTCAGCGGGATGTAAAACACTGGCATAGGTTGAATGGGGCGCAAAAAACGACAGCGGATTGTAGCCCCAATAATCCACCAATCGCTGTTTATTATGAGGATTGCAAAACCGATTATTGGTTTCATCAAATGCAAAAATGGGCAGTAGTTCTACTGCGTTGATACCAAGTGCTTTTAGGTATGGGATTTTTTCGACTAACCCTGCGAACGTGCCGGGCGACTCAACATTTGAGCTAGGCGATTTTGTTAACCCACCAACATGGACTTCGTAAATAACAAGCTCGTTGATAGGACGCCTGGGTGAGTTAACCTGCTCCCAATCAAACGGCGCCTGGACGAAGGCGCTGCGGTAGTCTCGTTTATTTGATTCGGTGACAAAATCAAGCGTCGGTGCATACGGATCGAGGCACGGTGTTTTTACATCATCGGCTTCGAGGATATAACGATAGGCAAACGACGAATACGGGAGTTCCATGGCAAGATGCCAAACTTGTCCGGTCCGATTGGCTTTACGATCAAACTCTATGATGCAACTAGGAGTAGCATTGCCTAGGGAGAAAATTTCTAGTTGCAGACTAGTGGTATTGGGCGCTATTAGTGCGAAATTAAATTGCTTGGCCAAAAACGAGCAGCCCAAAGGGTAAGGTTTACCCGTTTGGGCTGCTTGGATTTGAGTAATTTGAACGTTGTCAGTGGCTAATAACATCGTTAGACGAAATTAGCCGTGGGATTGGCGCTTATCCTACCGCCGGGATTCGCTTTACGTTCCAAATATCGTCGGCATATTGTTGAATGGTTCTATCACTCGAAAATTTACCCATGCGTGCAACATTTAAAATCGCTTTTTTAGCCCAGGTAGATTGGTCTAAGTAATCTTCACCCACAATTTCTTGTGTGTTTCGATAATCGGCGAAATCGGCCATGACTAAGTAAAAATCGCCGCCGTTCATTAGATTATCAAAGATCGGTATAAAATATCCTGGTTCACGAGGACAAAATCGGTCAGACCGAATCGCATCGAGGACTCGCGCTAGTCTGCGATCAGAGTTGTACCAGTCGCGTGGGTTATAGCCATTGATTCTATAGGCTTCTACTTGCTCGACAGAGAGTCCAAAAATATAGATATTCTCTTTACCAACTTCTTCGAGTATTTCGACGTTAGCACCGTCTAGCGTGCCAATCGTGAGCGCGCCATTCATCGACAACTTCATGTTACCGGTACCTGACGCTTCAAAGCCCGCGGTAGAGATTTGTTCTGAAAGATCTGCTGCAGGAACGATTTTTTCTGCCACTGACACCCGATAATCTGGCACATATGCAACCTTCAACATTCCTTCAACGCGTGGGTCGTTGTTGATGATATCTGCAAGGTTATTGATTAACTTGATAATCCTTTTCGCCATGTAATAGCCAGGTGCCGCTTTGCCGCCAAATACCCAGGTACGCGGGGTGGTTGGCTTCGTACCATCTTCCACCATGCTTAGATAGGCATCGATAATATAGAAAACACTGAGTAGCTGACGCTTGTACTCGTGGATGCGTTTAATCTGTACGTCGAATAGCGACTGAGGGTCAACCACTACGCGAGTCGACGTACAGATTAAACGCATCCACGAGTACAAGCGTCAGCTACTCAGTGTTTTCTATATTATCGATGCCTATCTAAGCATGGTGGAAGATGGTACGAAGCCAACCACCCCGCGT
>JBCCFA010000367.1:0-4720 GCA_039029975.1 Pseudomonadota bacterium | reverse complement strand
TTGAGCTCGACAAATTCAGTGGACGAGTCGAGCAAGTTTATTTAAGCAGCGAACCGTATGCGTTCCGCGACAAACACGTCGCAGAGGTGCAAGAAATATTTAGGGATGGCACCAAGGTCTCCTTGGTCGATGGCGAAATGTTGTCCTGGTACGGATCGCGAGCAATTCAAGGTTTGGCCTACCTTGAACAGTTGGCGACTCGAAAGTAGGTGAGCGAGATGATCGAATCGGCTGACGCGATCGAATCACCTTGCATCAGTGTATGTCAATTGAGTGGGTTAGACCTTAAAGATCCGAATACCCATTGTATGGGCTGTTATCGTACGGTTGCTGAAATCGCTAGTTGGGGACGCATGAGCCCGGCGCAGCGTCGCAACATAATGGACACGCTAAACGATAGAAAGATTGAACTGTCGCGAAAATCAAACTGAAAAAAACGGCAATCGCGATGAAAGATAAATGCCAACAAATTGGAGGAGCAGAAGATGACCTATGAGACATTAAAATTTGAGATTGATGGACCCATTGCAACCATTAGGCTGAGCCGTCCCGACGCGGCCAACTCGCTAAACAAACAAATGGGAGATGAGCTGCACGAAGTTGCAACCCGTTGTGCTTCTGGTTCTGATATTCGTGCCGTGATTTGGACTGGCGAAGGAAAAATGTTCTCTGCCGGCGGTGATGTCGTCGGTTTTCATGGAGAGGGCGATAATTTAGAAAATCATATGCGGGCGCTTACAACCACCATGCATGCAGCGATTGCACGGTTTTATCGGATGGACGCACCGCTCATTGTGGCCGTAAACGGCGTGGCAGCAGGCGCGGGCATGAGCATGGCTTTAACGGGGGACTACGTTATTGCCTCGGATGCCGCGAAATTCACCATGGCTTACACACGCATTGGGGTGTCGCCAGATGGTAGCGGCACCTATTTCTTACCGCGACTCGTCGGCATCCGCAAGGCGAAGGAATTGATTTTTAAAAACCCGCTGTTAAGTGCCGATGACGCACTCGAGCTAGGACTCGTTAACGAAGTTGTTCCTGCAGACAAACTCATGGAGACAGCAAAAGCGCTAGCCACCGAACTCGCGGCCGGACCAACAAAAGCTTACGGAGAAGCTAAGCGACTGTTGGCGGACACACTCAGCAACACCCTCGAAACGCAAATGGAGCTAGAAACGCGAGCCATTTGCGGCTTGGCCGGCAACACAGCTGATGCGAAAGGCGGCATTGCCGCGTTTGCTACCAAAGGAAAATACGAATTCGTGGGTAAATAGACGGTTAAAACGAAAAGCGGAAGTGAGTGATGAAAGCATTGGTTTTAAACGAAATTGGCGATCCTGAAAATCTCAAAATCGAAGATGTCGCCACGCCTGAACCCGGTCCAGGCCAGGTGCGGGTAGCCATAAAAGCGGCTGCGCTGAATCGCAGGGACGTCTGGATAACAGTTGGCATGTACCCGAAAATCGGCTTACCGAGTATCGGTGGCTCGGACGGTGCAGGGGTTATCGATGCGGTCGGCGAAGGCGTGGATAAAAATCAGATTGGTCGTGAAGTGGTCATCTATCCGGCGCGCGATTGGGGAGATGATTGGCGCTGTGGCGGACCAAATTTCCGTGTGCTGGGTATGCCCGATCAAGGGACTTTCGCGGAATATATTTGCGCGCCTGCTAGCGATGTGTATGACAAACCTGAACATCTTGATTGGGCGCAATCGGCAGCCATCCCGCTTGCTGGCTTAACATCGTGGCGGGCGTTGGTCACGCATGGGGAAGTGCATGCTGGGCAGAAAGTATTAGTCACTGGTATCGGCGGAGGTGTCGCCACGTTCGCGTTGCTATGGGCAAAAAACCACGGTGCAGATGTTTGGGTGACCAGTGGTTCTCAGGAAAAACTCACTGCCGCCGCTTCGCTCGGCATTGCCGGTAGCGCGAATTACAAGGATGAAAATTGGTCTCGCGAGTTGCGCAAAGCCTCGGGCGGTTTTGACATCATCATAGATAGTGCGGGGGGCGAAGGTTTAAATCAAACGCTAGATGCTTTAAGCGTTGGTGGCCGTTATATCTTCTTTGGAGCCACGCTAGGATCGCCAGCCATGGGTATTGAAATGCCGAAACTCTTTTTCAAACAAGTGCGTATTCAAGGTACAACCATGGGTACGCCTGATGAATTTAGGGCGATGATGGATTTTGTGCGTGAGAAAAAATTGGCGCCTGTGGTCGACCAGATCATGCCTTTCTCGGCAGGTGTTGCCGCGCATCAAAGAATGTATGCCAGTGAACAGATGGGGAATATCGTACTGAATATTGCGATGTAGAATGTGGCGCAATCACGGGCAGGTACTCTACCTTCTCAGGTTTACGGTTCGAATTGCGTTGGTAACCGATCAATAGTTGGTTAGAACGGACGCTCATAGGCGAAGCATATGGAAATGAACAAAGTGCCTTGTTTAAGATTCAGCAGTAACGTGCTTGCTGTTTTGGTAGCTTTGGTTTTAAGTGTTTCAAACCTTTGCGCGTTCCCGCTCTATCGCGCCACGAAGATCACCGTGCCAGACGAACTACTTCCTGGAACATATTGGCCGACATCTTTTAACGACAACGGGCAATTTACCGTAAGTGTGATCAGTCTGACGCCGGGAATGCCATGGTTTTGGGACGGTGGATATTTTTGGTGAGGGCACCGAGTTAGTAAAAATCCCGGGATTTATAAACGCAAACGTCGTAAATGCGCACGGAATTGTGGCTCTTTCGCTTAATGCTTATCGTTACAGAGCCTTTGTTTAGAGATTACGAATCCGTATCGATTTTGATAAGTATTTGGTTCTCTGCGCCATTGGACATCTTAATAGCCGAAGCACTAAGAAGAAGACTCGATAACCGGGAGTTCGGAAAATCGGCTAGGCCAATCGCGCAAGTTGCAAGCGCTTAAATCCGTGATAGGTCCCTTACTAGAATTTTTAACGACTCCGCGTTGAAAGCGGGCAAAAAATGATCAATGTGAGGTAGGGCGGCCTTCATGCCGGACGCTCGAACCTGGAATGTACTCGCCCCGTACATGGGGTTAATCCAGACAATGGTCCGCACCCGCCGTTTTAACGCGATCATTTCTTTTGCGATTTTGTCGGTTTCGCCGTTATCGTAGCCGTCGCTAATAATAATAGCGACCGTTGAGCTGGGCGAGCCTTCCGTCATCACACCGCGATTAACAAGCGCCAACGCATGTCCGATATCAGTGCCCCCAGACCAGTGTCTAACCGTGTCACTCACTTCCCGCAAGGCATTGCGCACGGTGCCACGTCGCAGCATCTGAGTGATTTCAGTCATGCTTGTGCTGAAAACGAGTGTCCGAGAATTTTTCAATTCTTGCTGCAAGCCCAGCATGATTTGCAGTAAAAATGGATTAAACGCATCCATCGAACCGCTCACGTCACACATCATGACGATGCGCGTTTTGCGCTGACGTTTTTTGACCCTTGATAGCTCTAGCATATCCATGCCATGGCGAATATTCTTTCGAACCGATCGACGCATATCGATCTTACGCCCGGACTTGGCGTGTTGCTGACGACGGCTGGGTCTGGTCGCGAGTTTCTTAGCGAGATCTTTTATGATTTTGTCGACGGGCGGTTGGTCGGGATCCCAACGATTCAAAAGATTCATGCGTCTTGACGTTTCTTGTTCACCAAACGCTTCCATATCCGCCAGCATGTCTTCGTGACCGATATTATCGCCGTACTGCTTTTCGCCTTTAATAAACTCCGGCCGCCACGGTTTGTAATCGCCGTCTTCCGGCTCAATGCGATGCCAGAATCGATTAAATATCCGTTCGAAATGGACTTCCTCTTCGCGAGAACCCGCAATATTGACGCGCATGGCCAATCGGTAGTCATCTTCCGTTAAACAATCAATTTGGCCGAGCGTTTTTACAATATCGATCACGCGAGCTGGTGTCACTGCGAGTTTTTCGGCTTTGGCGATTCGACATAATGCTAGCGTTTTGCCGAGCAAATGGTCTGCCGATTCGGGCGCTAATGTTTCTGCCGAGCTCATGTTAAGACGTTTGCGCGTTGGCGCCACCTTGAAGCAGGGTTTCCACACCTAGGCCTTTAAGCCGTTCGATATCGTCACGGTATTTGAGCACCACCCCAGCAGTTTCCTGCAAGGTCGCATCATCTATGCTTTCGACTTCTAAACCGAACAATGCCCGACTCCAGTCGAGTGTTTCCGCGATACCGGGGCGTTTGTAGAAATCAATATCCCGTAAGCGTTGCATGACAGTGGTGACATTGTCGGCCAACGTGTCTGATATGCCGGGGATTCGTCGCTGAATAATCTCTTTCTCCTTTTCGGCCGATGGATAATCGATCCACAAATATAAACAGCGTCTTTTTAAGGCGTCATTAAGTTCCCGAGTACGGTTAGAGGTTAAGATTACGAGCGGCTTGTGGGTGGCGACAAACGTTCCAGACTCAGGCACTGTGATTTGGAAATCGGACAGGATTTCCAGAAGAAAAGCTTCGAATTCTTCATCGGCACGATCTATTTCGTCTATCAGCAGTACCGCGGGGAGCGGGCCGGGATGTCTAATTGCCTCAAGCAGCGGTCGATTCATTAAATATTCATCGCCAAAAATACTCTGTTCAAGCTTAGCCTTGGCGGTCTCGTCATTTTCGGCCATGCGGATCGCTAATATTTGCCGCGCATAGTTCCATTCATAG
>JBCCFA010000366.1:0-4735 GCA_039029975.1 Pseudomonadota bacterium | reverse complement strand
TTTTGAAAGCGTAACGCCATGTGAACGCCTTGTTGGATGGCGATGAAGGAGAATTGGCACCGTGCGTTATAGAGCAGTAGAGGCGAGTAACCACTCTCGTATGTCGCCGCTCGAACGCTGCGCACCGAACAACATGGGGCGAACTCCGCATCACCCACTTAGATTCCAGACTCACTGATGCTCAAGCAACGGTAATCTAGTGGCCGGCAATGCAATTTTTTGTGGCATCGCGACAACGCGCGTGAATTAGTTAGACTACCTTAGGTCACAATATCAACCGTTTAGATGCTCTAACTAGGATTATTGCAATGCAACACAAAATCGCTACCCTGGCCATTCTCATCACGACATTCGCCCCAATGGTAGGCGCACAACAATCCAAGATCGTACCGTACGAGATACGTAGTAAATTCCGTTCGGCAGGTTGTGAAATCATTATTGCCCAAGAAGCCATGCGAACCGATTTGAAACGACAATCAGTCTATGTGGCCAGTTGTTCTGGCTTGGAAACCTACCTCATGGCGGTGAAATGCCAAGGTGATCGTTGCAGAGTTCTGAATTAATGCGAGTCAGAAGCGTCGCGACGATGCCTCCGGCCTAGCTTAGAGTTTCATCCATACTCCTTAGTCGCTTGACCAGCGTGCGCATGACCACAAGCGCGAAGTGAGGCGTCTGCTGCACCAAAAAACTAAATCTGTCCTCATCGATAGCGACCAACCGAACGTCGGATATTGCTTGCGCAGTGGCGCTGCGATTTTGAGTATCGATTAAGGCCATTTCACCAAACATATCACCCTTTTCGAGGGTCTCCACCGTGGTGCTTGCAACGCTAAGCGACACATGCCCGTTTAGTACAATTTACAACTTATCTCCGGGTTCTCCTTCTTGGAATATCACTTCACCCGCCGAGTAAAGCGCCACATGTTGTTCGTTTCTGAATAAACTGACTAAATTCACATAACCACCATTTGACGTTCGAAAAATCGCCCGATTGAAGGCTGTCACGGACACGGCCAACACCGGCATGACGCAAACAATAAAACTTTTGGACGAATCTATGGGACTAAGCCAAGGGTTTGCCGCGCCTGGATATGTTAATCTACACAATGAATCGATGAGTGTGCAGCTTGGAAGAAAGTGCAATTTACTCCGCAAACTGCGCTGCGGCAGCCGAAATTTTTCCCGGCAGGCTGGTCACTCAATCAGCGATTCCAAAAGCTCGAAGAAGTGAGGTATTAGTATGGCTTTGTATGACTATTATTGCGAAGCAAATGGCCAAACCGTAGAGGTTCGCCATGGTATGAATGAGTCGTTCTCAACGTGGGGCGAAATTTGCGCACAAATGTCGATTCCGCTAGGTGATACTGCCGCAGATGCGCCAGTTGAAAAACTTCTTGGCACGGGTAGTCGGCTCAATGAGCAAAATACTTTTAGTTATCGGGAAAAACCGCGAGCCTTCGATTCAGGAACGGTACTACCGATGCGCGATAATAAATGGTAGACATTGCTTACACTGAAGCCGATACCGATTTTCAGGATAGGATCCTTCAGGGCGTATCCAGAACGTTTGCGCTAACTATACCGACCCTGCCACGCCCCCTTTATCTTGCCGTCGCGAACGCCTATTTACTGTGTAGGATTGCCGACACAATAGAAGACGACGCGGGCTTCACCGTTGCGCAAAAACTCGAATACTCTCAGCAGTTCGTCGACATATTGCGCGGCGCGGGCGAACTAAACTCGTTCGCCAGTTTGTCGACGCAACTGGCTGATCATGCGTTAGACGCGGAACGCGAACTGATTAAGAACACTGAATCAGTCATTAGAATCACGCATAGCCTTAACGAAGCACAGCAAACCGCCTTAATTAAATGCGTTAGAACGATGGCGGACGGCATGATCTACTACCAAGGCCAAGAAACTCTGGACGGCTTACTCGACCAAGCAGCAATGGATCGATACTGTTACTACGTTGCGGGCGTCGTCGGAGAAATGCTGACAGATTTATTTTGCGACTACGTCCCGGAGTTGCAAGAAGCTAAGCCCGGCATGATGCGGCTTGCCGTATCATTTGGCCAAGGTTTGCAGATGACCAATATTCTCAAAGACATCTGGGACGACCGGGCGCGCGGTGCCTGCTGGTTACCGCGGGACGCTTTCAATTCTCGCGGCGTTAAACTGAGCGAGATCGAGCCAGGACTGGGCGGTGACGATTATGCTGATGCCATGGGGCAATTAATCTCTATAGCCCATGGGCATCTGCATAACGCCTTAGAGTACACCTTACTTATTCCAAGACGCGAGTCCGGTATCAGGAAGTTTTGCCTCTGGGCGCTTGGCATGGCTGTACTAACGCTGCGAAAGATTAACGCAAATCGGAATTATCAAAATGGCCAACAGGTCAAGATATCTCGCAATAGCGTCAAGGCAACCGTCGCAAGCACTAACTTATTTGTGCGTTCCAACGCTGGCTTACGGGCACTCTTCGCAGCCGCATCGCTTGGTTTACCGAAACGCCAGGTTGCGGCGCCAGTTCCAAATATTCTCGATAAATCTGAATCGCGCGTGACCTAGCGGAAGCGACGTGGTTTGAGACACGAAGAGCTTACTCACGGGCAGGGTATCAGCGTTATTTGCGCGATGGCTGACGAAGCTCGACCATTCGTTCGGCGGCTACAAAAACAATCCCAGACGAATAAGATCGACGTGATCCAAACCGGCCTTGGAGAAGATCGAATTCTAGACCTGTTGTCGCGCGCTGCGCCTAGCGAGCAGAGCGCGATGATTGTTGTCGGCACCGCGGCCGCGACAGTAGAGGATCTGCGAACGGGCGATGCGATTATTTATTCGGCAGTTATCGATGAAAGTGGTCACTCGCAGACTTTATCGCCAGAACTTTCGACAAGCCTGCAACAAATCTTATCTTCGCTGAATCCTCGTCAATGTATCGGCCTTACCACCAAAACGCCAATAACAGAACCGCGTGAAAAAACGAAACTGGGCCGAAAACACGCCGCCAGCTGTATTGATATGGAGACTGCCATCGTTGCGAGTTACGCGGCTTCAATGGGAAGACCGATAGCCTGCGTAAGGGTTATATTGGATACCGCTGAGCAAGCCATTCCGCAACCCGCGCTGGACGGCTTGTGTGAAGACGGGACGACGAACATCTGGCGGCTTACTCGCTCACTGGTGAGCAAGCCGGCGGCCGTCCCGCAATTGCTTAAACTTGGTAGCCAATACCGGGCTGCTCTGAACACGATAAACGCTATTGCCGCGCTTGTCTTTGACAATGTAGACAGCTTGAGTGCAGAAAACTGTTAACCGGCCGGACCCCGAGCAGCGCCCCTGAAATGTTTTTCACGATCAAAGATTTCCTAGAAGATACTACTGGAAAGATCAGCGCGAGATCGCAGACACGGGCCGCCGGTGTTGTAGCGGTATCGTTGCTACTTTCAACGCTCGGGTTACTTTTCGTTAAGCATAATATCGGTATCAATACGGATACAGAGAATATGTTGTCTGAACGACTGCCTTGGCGTTCGACCTATACGGAATTTAAATCCCATTTTCCGTTTTTCGCCGACACCGTACTGATAGTAGTTGAAGGAACAACGCCCGATGTAGCCGAAGACGCGGCGCGCGAACTGGCCGTCAATGTCGCGAAAGATAAGCAACACTTTCATTCGGTGTTTCACGCTGCAGAGCACGAATTTTTTCGTCGTCAACAGTTGCTTTATTTATCTGAGCCAGCGCTCTTTGAGCTCACAGACAATTTGAGTCGAACACAAGCCGTCCTCGCGCAATTGATGAATGAACCGAGTGGGCGCCAACTGCTCGAGACGTTAAATCTTGCGCTGGAACGAGATGCTGAGGATCAGAAATTAGAACGGCTCCAGGTCATGCTTGCAAACGCAATCAACAAAGCCACCGAGGGAGTGTTCGAACCCATGTCTTGGCGAAGACTATTAGCCTCTAGCGAACATGAGAGCAAGGGCGGCAAAGACTCACGAGTCTTATTTACGGCCAAGCCGATATTAGATTACGCCGATATTATGCCTGCGAATGCGGCGATTAATGCTTTACACAATATAAGCAGCGAGCTAGAAGCAAAGTACCCTGGCTTACTACGTATCGGCATAACTGGTGGCGCCGCACTGGCCCACGATGAAATGTCTTCTGTCATTCGAGGTTCACTGAAGGCAGGAAGCTTTGCGTTACTGATGGTACTCGCGTGTCTATTTATTGGCTTGCGATCTTGGGTCCTGGTTTTTAGTACCTTGCTGAGCCTGATAATCGGGTTGATATTCACGGCGAGCTTCGCAGTTGCTGCAGTTGGCACGCTAAATATGATTTCCATCGCCTTCGCCGTGCTCTATGTTGGCCTTGGCGTTGATTTTGCTATTCACACCTGTCTTCGGTATCGCGAGTTAATTCCGAAAAATAGATCGAGCGCTGATAAATTTAATTTGATTAACGCCGCGACTCGCCAGGTTGGTGCCTCAATTGCGTTATGCGCGATGACAACCTCAATAGGTTTTTTCGCTTTCATACCAACCGACTTTAAAGGCGTCGCAGAACTTGGTTTGATCGCCGGTGTTGGCATGTTTATTAGCCTAGCAGGCATCACTTGCAAGTATTTATAGGCTTCTGGAGTACTCATCAGTGACCTCGTACATTGCCAATCCTTTTGCTCTTGTTTGAAACCAAATGAGCAATGATTCCAATTGATTTG
>JBCCFA010000365.1:0-4744 GCA_039029975.1 Pseudomonadota bacterium | reverse complement strand
GTTTGACGACTGCGGGGCTTTTTTTATTCCGTGATACATTTATTCTGGGGGACACAATACTTAATTGCCTCTCGAGATAAGGAACGCCACTAACAGATTCTGGCAAATGGGTATTGTGTCCCCGGATTTTGACAGTATGTTAGGCAGCAGAGAACACAACGACACTCGAATCAAAGGAGACCCACGTGGCGAACTTAGAAATACTTTCGGAAAACAGAACCTTTGGAGGTCAAACGCGTTTTATGCAGCACCGCTCATCATCGACTGCTTGCGACATGACATTCGCGGTATACGAACCGCCCCAAGCGCAGAAGCAGCGGGTGCCAATTCTATATTGGCTGTCTGGCCTAACTTGTAACGCCGAGAACTTCACGATCAAAGCCGGCGCGCAGCGATTCGCGTCACAGCACGGTCTAATGCTTGTGGTACCAGATACAAGCCCTCGCAACACAGGCATTGAAGGCGAAGACGACGCGGATGAACTCGGTTCAGGCGCGGGGTTTTACGTTAATGCGACCACAGATAAGTGGCGCACTCACTACCAGATGTATGACTACGTCACGCAGGAACTGCCGGACTTAATTAAGGCGCAGTTTAATGTTGATGGGGAACGCGAGTCGGTATTTGGCCACTCGATGGGCGGTCATGGCGCGCTCGTTTGCGCATTGCGTAATCCAGGACGTTACCGATCGGTATCCGCCTTTGCCCCAGTATGCGCCCCAACCGAAATCGGATTGGGTCAGCAAGCGTTTCTTGCTTACTTAGGCGAAGACCGTGATGCATGGGCTAGTTACGACACACATTTACTATTAGAGCACGCGACGGAGCGATTACCGATTTTGGTCGATCAAGGCGCGGACGACGAGTTCATTTCGGCGCTACTGCCACAAAAACTGGCAGAAGCTTGCGAAACATACGGCCACGATTTGACCCTTCGGATGCAACCCGGTTACGACCATAGCTATTACTTTATCTCGACTTTCATGGAGGAGCACATGGCTTATCACGCGGATGCACTTACAGTTTGATGCGGATAGCGAAGCGCTGGCATGCGCTTTAACCTAGTAGAAATTTTCGAGACGTTTCTAGCGGACGTAATTCGCTATATTCGTAAGTATTCGATATTTAAAAACACAGACCATTTCCCAAGTTCCGACTCATCAGCTTCGCGGGTTTGCAGCTAAAATATGTAGACTTATTCGCATCATCTTTCTGAAATTAGTCCAATGAATCGAAACCAACCCAAACAAGGCATGAGTCGCAGGAGCCTAATCCAGCGCGGAATGGTTGGCGGTCTCGGACTCAGCTTAGTGGGAAACCAATTCGTGCTGCCGTTCGCGTCCGCTACGGACGCTTCTGCAGACAATTTTGGCCCTTTAGAGCGTGCGGATGAGAATGGCGTAAGGTTGCCGGCCGGCTTTACCTCACGTGTTGTGGCCACCAGTGGAGTAACAGTCGAAAATTCAAGTTATGTTTGGCATGCGTCTCCAGATGGCGGTGCAACCTTTGCTACGGAAGATGGTGGCTGGGTTTACGTATCAAATTCGGAGCTAGGCGGTGGAACCGGTGGTGTGGGTGCGATTAAATTCGCATCTGACGGTCAAATCGTTGATGGGTATTCGATCCTAAGCGGCACGACTCGAAATTGCGCCGGCGGCCCCACCCCTTGGGGTACTTGGTTATCTTGCGAGGAAACCAGCACTGGCGAAGTTTGGGAATGTGACCCCCTCGCGCCCGGTTCTGAAGGCATTGTTCGTCCGCTGCTGGGAAAATTCTCCCACGAAGCCGCGGCGGTTGATCCTATAAACGAGCACATTTACCTCACCGAAGATCGTTCAAGCGGTCTTCTGTATCGATTCTTACCGAGCACTTATCCCAGTCTTGACGCTGGCACACTCCAGGTGGCGGAAATCTTGGACCCAAGTGGCGATGGCCCAATTACGCTTGGTGAAAGACGAAATCTCACGTGGCACGAAGTACCAGACCCTACAGTTTCGATGGGCATTTCCACTCGAAAGCAAATTGCCGAAGCGACAACATTCAACGGTGGCGAGGGTTGCTGGTATGAAGCGGGCTTAATTTATTTTTCGACCAAAGGCGACGATCGGGTATGGAAGATAGATATCGCAGGTAACGAAATATCTATAGTTTACGACGCAGGTGAGATTCAGAACCCCCATCTTAACAGGCGTTGATAATGTCTTCGTGTCACCCAATGGTGAGGTCTACGTTGCCGAAGACACCGGCGACATGCAAATTGTCGCGCTCTCTAACACCGGCCAGGTAATACCTATCCTGCAAGTGGAAATTTCTGGATCGGAAATTTGTGGGCCAGCGCTATCCCCAGATGGAACGCGACTTTATTTCAGTTCGCAACGCAATCCGGGCACCACGTTTGAAATTAGCGGGCCTTGGCTTGAGTCGATTGATACGAGTTCAGAACCAGTTTCTACGCTCGGGCTTGTTGGTTCTGGCTTACTTGCGACTGATTTCGCCGCCTGGGGTGCCAGACGAGCACGCTCAAGAAACTAACGCGAAACTTGCGGGTGAGTTTAGACTGGGATAAGCAAGACTTTTCCGGGTCATCAATTGACCAAAGAGAGCACGGAGAATGCAGAGATAAGAAAAATTGTTCTCCATGGTTCGGTTCCTTTTTATAATTGATCGAACACACTCACTAGCGCTGCGCTTCAATATGCTTTTTCAGTCGAGCCGTAAAATCTGGGGAAGAATTTTCCTCCGCCATATTTAGCACCGTCTGATCGTCATTATTTTTGGCATCTACATCTGCGCCGGCTTCGATTAAAACCATAACCGTTTCGCAGATTCTCTCAAAGGATTCATCGCCATCGCTTCCCCAACAGGCCTCATCAACCATGGTAGAAAAATGCAGTGGTGTTCTGCCGCAGTCGTCTTTAGCATTTATATCAGCCTCCATTTCGATTAATTCAGCAGCTAAACCCGCTTCGCTATATTGAACAATCATATGCAATGGCGTTTCTCCGGTGCTATCGCGGTAGTTAACGTCCACTTTTTCTTCTGGAGCCAATCTTAGAATTGAATGCAGCGTGGGTTTAGTCGATGCCATTAACGCGTCGAAATCGGTATTGCTTAGCTCGCAAAGTACGCGCAGCGCGTTTTCACCAGCAGCTTTAGGATCGACGGGATTTTGGCTTTCCGGGTTATCTATGATTGCGCCGTTTTCGACTAACAAGCGGCAAAGTTCGGGTAAATCATAATAGGCGGCTTCAGCAATTAAGGAGTTTCCACTATAAACACTGTTAACATCGAGGCCCTTCTCAATCATCGCTTTCGCGATTTCCAGTATATTGTTTTCGGTCTCGTGTCCGGTGTAGTGCGTCATTGCACATACCAACGGTGGCAAATTTCCTTCAGGTTTAAAGTTTGGATCGGCACCGAGATTAATCAGTTGCTTGATGGTCTCAACATTCGCCCAGCTGGAACATGCGACAGTAAGCGGGCTATTACCGCGTTCATCGGATACGTTTATGTTTTTGTCGGCCGGAACTTTTGTGCCGTCCAAGGTTCCTGTGCTTTTGAGATGCTTAATTAAGCGAATAGCTTCTTTTACGGATAACTTTCGCGGTTCTTTATCATTAGATGATTTTCCGCGTGAAAAGATGGATTTAAGGACCATGTTAAAAACCACATCGCTATTTCCCTAGTTACTTCTTAGTTCAATTTGGCCTATTAGCAAGAGCTCGACTCCTTACATAGCGATAATGCGTCGCGTTCTCGCACAAAGAAACTTACTTTCCTTGGTAAGTCTATCGAGAATGCTCTGATGCGTTACACCGAATAGAATCAAAAAAGTCTCGCTTTTTTTACCGGTTTGTGACGGTGAAACACGTAAGATGCCTGCTCCAGACACTGAAAAATCAAATCAATCATTAACGCGGCGCGCTCGTTTTTTTATGCTAGCCGCTCAGCTTCATATTTCGTTGGTATCACGAATGTTCCTCGTAATCGTTATTGTGTCATTTCTTGCCTCCGCGGCTGTCCGAGCGTGGTTAAAGAAAACCTATTCTAGGTGGAGTGAGATCGCAAACGCCATTGGTGCCGATGGCCGAACTGTCGCGAGGCACATTCTGGATAGCAACGATTTACAGCATGTGCGCTTAGCTGTGTCTGAGGGAACACTGAGCGACCACTATATCCCTAGTCAAGAATTGATCCGCTTATCACGCGATATCGACAGCCGGCCGAGTGTTGCATCGATTGCAGTTGCCGCACATGAGGTGGGTCATGCACTACAAAATAAAGAAAACTATGCCTGGTTGAAGTTGAAAGCGGTGCTCATGCCGTTTGCTGCGGTGGGCAACAAGGCCGGTTTATTTCTCGCGATTGGTTCAGGGATGATGGGCAGTACGCTCTTAATGAACGCCGGGTTGTTGTTGATGCTGCTCGGCATGCTGATGCCATTGCTCACGCTGCCAATCGAATTTGATGCGAGCAAACGCGCGCTACAGCAGTTAATCGATTTACGATTGGTGACCGAATCGGAGTACGACGGGGCAAAATCTGTGCTCCGGGCCGCCGCTTTCACCTATGTGGCCGGGGCTGCTCAGTCTACGGCCATTTTGGCGTTGCTTGTGTTTCGGTTCCTGCGACGTTGATTCGAACGGCGCGGGTTTTATCGAACTTTTATCTAACCACAGAGGACACAGAAAAAAGATTATTAACCACGAAGAACACTAAGATCACAAAGGAAAGGATATCTCCC
>JBCCFA010000364.1:0-4750 GCA_039029975.1 Pseudomonadota bacterium | reverse complement strand
GCGTAAATTAAGGGTGTTTTGTGCGGCTATAGACAATTTCGAAGCATCCAGGCCCGTGGTGATCGGCAGCTGATACCTCGCCGCGCGAATTTAATTCGAACGACAAAGTGCAAGGTAAATCGGCGACCGCGATACCGCGTGTGCCAGGAGAAATACTTATTCCCAGACGACCGCGGGCCACGTCATCTACAGGACTTGGATTGCTACTTAATCCTTGGTCGGATATTTCACCACCAAAGTGGAATAACACTGAAGATTGCGTGAGGATACTAGGTTTGCCAAATACCTGGACAATTTGTTCTACCGGTGCGCCGACATACTCTTCCAAAGCTGCGGCAACGGACTGCGCTGCCGTCATGTTTGGCATCAGTATTGATAGTAAGCCTAGCAGTCGAAATTTTTGAAAGTTCATCTAGAATTCAAGCTAATGCATCCATTAATCAGCGTTATACTTTTCCACGAATCGCGGTTTGGCGTGCCAATATCTCCTACCTTGGCAGGCGTTTTGAGTTAACAACTGTGACACAATTCAACATTGCGTCAGTATTGGTATTTTACCCGCTGAGATCATACCTAAGCATGCTAGTTTTGGCGTATCCTGTCTTAAGGATTCCAGGCCTTTTTCAATGTTAGTTGCGACAGCGTATTAGAAGTGGATAACGAAATATTAGACTCAACCCTTACGGCATTGATCAATGCCGCGAACGAGGGCAATACGCGCGCTCAGTTCGAACTCGGTGAACGTTACCGACTAGGTCACGGGGTTGGGCGGAATAAGTCCACGGCTAATTCTTGGTATGAAGTGGCTGCACGCAACGGTAACACGGATGCCGCGTACCGATTGGGCATTGGTCGCCTTTCTAAGGCCAAGAATGCGCTTGGCTATTACAACGCCGTTGGTTGGATAAAACTTGCCGCGGAAGCTCGTCATACCGAAGCACAATTGTGTTTAGGGTGGTGCTACCAGCGCGGCATTGGCGTTGAGGAAGATCACGTGCTGGCGGTTGATTATTACGAGCTGGCGGCCGTTGCCGGAAACCCAGCGGCACAGTACAACCTTGGACAGTGCTATCAAGCGGGTATCGGGGTTGCTCAAGACGACCGCAAAGCACGCGAATATTTTGAACTTGCCGCGAACCAAGGTTTTGCCAAGGCGCAGCTCAATCTCGGCAAGTTTTATGCTGAAGGCATTTCCACAAGTCAAAATTCCGATCGGGCGATGCATTGGTACCGCGAAGCGGCGAAGCAAGGTAATGCCAAAGCGCAATTTAACCTGGCGCTAATGCTCATGGGTGCAGTTGCAGTTGAACAAAGTGACACAGAAGCCTTGGGCTGGCTGAAACTTGCTGCCGAGCAAAATTATGCCCAAGCACAAATGTTGCTCGCTACAGTATATTTACGCGGCTTAGGCGTCGAACCTGATAAATCGCAAGCCGTGACATGGTTGCGGCGCGCAGCGGATAACGGCTACGCAAAGGCGCAGTATCGTCTCGCAAGAATGCTTCAAACCGAATCTAATAACGATGACGCGAAGGGCGAAGCGCATGAACTTTTTCTTGCTGCAGCACGCGGAGGGCATGCGAAAGCGCAGTATCGTCTTGGCCGCGAAGTTTTTGAACCGCGTAAGTTAACTGAAGGTGAAGCGTTTAAGTGGCTTAAACGTGCCGCTAAAAACGGACATGTGGCGGGGCAATATTATTTAGCTGCCTCGTACCATAAAGGAATAGCCACCGAAATCGATCGGCAGGCTGCGTATCAGTGGTTTTCAATTGCCGCAAGAAATGGCTACACCAAAGCAAAAGAACTCGCCAGAAAACTAGAAACCAAGCTCCCCGCCGATGTTGTAGCAGAAGCGGCGCTGGAAGTGGTTAAGTTTTTCGATAGGCCTGCTTCAAAACAAAGCGAATAAATTCTCGCCTATCGGCAGCTGCGCTGCAGGTGTTTCGTTTGGCAGTGTTTCTGGTTCCAGTAAACGCAACATCGAAAAATATCGCCGTACTCCCTCTACGTAGTGAACGGCTTGCACACCTCGTGCGCGGCCATAACGTACTTTGCTGGCATATTTTTTCTTGTTCAATAAAGGTAAATGCGCTTTAACGATTTGCCACTCGCCGTCATCTTTGTTTTCTGCTTTTGCCACGCGCTGCGCATCTCGCAGATGCCCAAAGCCAACGTTGTAGGCCGCCAGTGCCATCAGTGGTTGATCTTGTTCATCGACCTTAGCCGGCAAGCGAGATTGCAAATTGGCGAGGTAACGCGTTCCGCCTTCGATACTTTCGCTCGGATCCAAACGTGATACACCCAGCTCTTTCGCCGTGTTCCGGGTAAGCATCATTAGACCTTGAACGCCGGTGGGAGATACTGCGCTGGGATCCCAATGTGATTCTTGGTAGCTCAAGGCCGCCAACAGTCGCCAATCGAAATCATGCTCGGCCGCCGCTGCTTGAAACTCCGCCCGATATTTTGGCAATACCTTGGCGTAACGTTGCAAAAATTTACGCGCATCGACAAAATCGAATCCACTTAGGTGATCATAGTGAAATGCCCACCGCTTCTCCGTGTAATGATTTTGAGCGTGCTCGGCGATGAAATTGTTCATTGATTTGCGAAGAGCTGTCGCCGGGTTCGCAGTCAACCAGGCGAAAGGTACCGACTTACGGAGCGTGTAGTTCTTTTTTAAGTTCGGATGTTGTCGTTTCAGTAGTTCGAAATCAATGGCGCTGACTATTGCGCCATCGAAAACATCTTGCTCGACCAACTTAAGTAAGGCACTAGCATCGCTGTGTTCAAGAACAACTGGTTCGAAATCTGTTTTTGAGTCGTCGGTAAATGGATTGTTTGCAATTTCGCGTCGCTGCGCAGCGATTGAGAGCTCGGCGAGCTGAAGATTTTTTTTGACAAGGGCGGCATCGGTATGTGTCACCAAAATCAAATCGCTGTTTGCGATAGACGGTCCGTACTTAAAGCGCTTGGTGTTTTTCAACACAGGCAACATACCTAAACCGAGGTGAACTTTACGACTAGTGACTAAACCTCGAAGTGCTGCCTCAGAAGAAACATAAGTTGTCGCTAAGCGTACGCCGAGTTTTTCGGCGTACGCTTGAAGTAGATCTATTTCATAGCCGCCAACTCGGTTGTTGGCGAAATCAATATGCGGATTTTCTAAGATCGCTACACGTAAGAGCCCAAGCTTCGAAATCGATTGTTCGGTAGGGCCAGCATTGTTACACGCACCCAGCAAGAGCACGGTCAGCGCAAGCAGCATTTTGTATATGATTTGGACTTTCACAGTGTGCGACGTAAGCGTTAACTTTGCGTTAGGGTTTCTTGGAGTAAGAAACGCTGAGATTGTTCCTCAAAAGTGACGTAACAAGATGTAAAGATTTAAGGCTAGATTGAACTAGCCGAACGTATTTTTGATCTGACGATAAGTTAGCAGAGTCGGTTAACTCAGATGACGACAGGGGAAACCCGCCCCACGAAGTTGCATTATACCAGCGTCAGGTGGTTCCTAGGCCAGCACGTTACGTAAACCATTGTTTCGCCTTGGATGAAGCGCCAAATTTCGGTCCAAAAAGAAGGGTTTTGCTTCCGCGCGCCTCGGGGATGAGCTCGTTTTAGGCGGTTTTGCGAGGAATGAATCCTACAGCCGAACAAGTTCATACGGTTGGTTGATCGCTCGCAAGTTACTTGTCTAAACTTGTAGCAATATATTGAAGGCAATACGTCGGTATTTGCCTGGTGTTTAATTGCGTTTTGCCCTGTTGGTAGGACGAAATATTTAGGAGATAACTGTTGAGCAACACTATTACGGAACAAGAACTCGCTGAAGCACGAAAAATCTGGGGCGATGCGCTTGTCGCCATTTCAACCGCCTATGATGAAAGTGGTATTGAAGCAGCGACTGAACTAGCTAACGGCGCGCTCGATGGAGCCTACGGCTACAACATGGGCGATGTGTTATTCAAACCTACTTTAGCTAGCGGCGAACAAACTTTCCGACCCACCCGGGAAGGCGCTTTGTCTTATTTCGTTGCGCATAACCCGAAATACCCGCTCGATGGCGGCTTTGGTTTGAAGAGCTGGCGCAAAGTAGAATGCGAAACTGCAGCGAGTTTTATTCAAGGCGACATCGGCATGTGGATGGGTTGGGTGACCTTCACCGATAAAGACGGCAACGTGACCAAGGTTGATAAAAGCTGGGGTTACAAGAAAGACGAAGCAGGAACACTGAGGATTGTGTTGCACCATTCTTCGTTGTGTTATCAGCCGTAGACACTGCGCAAAATTGTTGGGTCCGACCAAGGGAACAAGTCGGACTCAATTACACGCCAGACTGGTTTTACGGGATTATGCGACGGGTTAGTGGCTGCCTTCAGTAAACGCGAGGCGAAATTTTACTAATGACTTACGTAATTTCCTTCAGCGAGTTATCGTCGCAAGTTAGCTGTTTCGATTTCGTCGATCGTTAGACCCTCCGGATCTCGCCCGGGATCTCCGTTGATAGCAACACCGTATGTTTCGCGCGCTGCGGTTAAACTCACATATCCATCTCGAACATCTTGTCGAACGCGTTCCGGTTCTCGAGTTTTAGGATCACCATAGCCGCCCCCGCCGTTGGTTATGTAACGAGAATAAGCGCTAGGCGCGGTATGCCACACGTGTTGACGGGCATAGTAAAAATATACACCGTTAGGGTCGAGTGCTTTCGTTTGCTCATCGAGCACGCCGGCAATCGGCGTGGTATTGC
>JBCCFA010000363.1:0-4756 GCA_039029975.1 Pseudomonadota bacterium | reverse complement strand
GTGTATGCAGGGACGCCTTTAACACCAAATGATTTGAACGGTGGAAAGGCAGCGTTACCGGCATGCCACAATGTCTATATTTATCCCGAAAGGTCGACTTACTGTCGATCAATCGGAAGTTTCCGAGATGGCACGATCTTAATTAAGGAACTAGTTTCGGATGGCTCCAAAGCTGCAGTCGGTGGAAAAAGACTTTTCGCGAGGGAATTGATGGGTTTAGAGGCCACAATAAAAAGTGGCAAACAATTCCCCGATGAGCCGAGGAATTGGGCATTTTTAAGTTTTAGCACTCAGGGAGCGGCGGTCTAAAAGAGTTCGCGGGTGCGGACCCAACGGCGAACCGCAGCGCGTGTCACCAAAGTGTCGCCAAAACGGATTTCCTCTTTACGCAATATCAGCCTGTATGGAGCTCGCAGAAATAAACGGCATAAGCGGCTGCGAATTTAGACTGTTGAAAGACGACGGATGGTGTTACTTTGGTAACGACTCCGCACAGTTTTGTGCCCCGGTCAGTAAATACATACTAGCTTCAGTTAGCTCCGCAAATTCCATCTCCGCACGCATGGCTGCTGTTTTCGCGTCATCTTTTTGCATCATCGCGGTGAAAAACTCAAATCCTTTCGGCGATAAATCTTGCTTGGCGTTATTGCCTATGCAGGTGCAAATCTCTTTGCCCATGTTGCCCGCAGATTCACAGGCGGCGACAAAATCACCAACGCTGGCGCCACCTGAAGATTCGCTGCAAGCGGGTAACGCAACCAGCGCGAATACACTCAAGATCGCAATTTGCCATCGACTTTCATCCATCAATATCCCCCCCCATTCATAAATCAGTAAAGCTGCTTAACGTATGGCATTGTTTTGAGTTTCCTCACTACGATCTGGATTTCGTACAAGCAACATATTTTATCTGCTACGCCCGCGTCCGCGTCTTGCTTGCGGCGTTACGCAAGCTATCGAAGAATCGGCGGACTCTAGCCCTTGTTGGTCAACCGCACGGACGAAGTAACAATATTCGATGCCATTAGTTAAGCCACTATCGGCAAAAACCGAATAGATCGACGAGGTGTTTCCTAGCAGCGAAAATGCGCTGCCGGCCACGTTGCGATAGACGTTATAGCTTGGACTCCCGTTATGCGTCCATACCACGTTTGCTATGCTCGGTTTTGCTCGAGCCCGGACACCAAGCGGTGCGGGCGGTGGTTCGGGAGGATCGACCTCCGTTGGGATAACTTGAATCTGTAGCGTGTCTTGAGCGGCGACATTTCCGCCACCCGCGACATCGCCTGTGACACTCGCCAGGCTTTGAAAATCAGAGGCAGCATTGCTACCAAGGCAGGCATATTCAACACTTTCACCCACTTCAATTGCGCCGATATTCCGATCGCAAGCGCCTACCGGACTAGCATTCACGACAACATTATTGAGGGCGATAGGACCGGTGTTTTCAACGCTCACCGAAAGAACATAATCTCCGCCTTCGTTAACTTCTTTCGGATCTGGGCTATGCACGATGCTGATTCCAGGCTCCGCAATTTCAACGCCCGCTGTCGCTTCGGCAGAGGTCATTTCACCGGCGCTCGATTCTCCAGTTACGCGTGCAGTATGTTCGAAAGTGGATAATGTGTTGGTGAGGCTACATTCATAGTCGAACGCGTCGCCTGGCAATAAATCGCCAATCGAACGCTCGCAATCAGGTAGCACGGGGTCAGTAATGCTCACATCAACTAGGCTCGCTAAACCCACATTGCGCACACTGACGGTAAATACCGAAGCAGCACCGCTAGCAATCGGCGACTGCGCGGTGGTCATCGCGATCGCAAGGTCGATGGGCAGGGTGCAACCGTCGTCATCGATGTCGGCTTGTGGTGGGGTGTTCAAACACTCGTCCACATCGCCAAATAAACCATCGTTATCGGCGTCGCGATCTTGGAGATAAAAATCTCCTCTCGAGTTTGTATCACAATCGAGGTCGCCTTGTGTTTCACGACATCTCCCGTCGCCGTTAGCGTCAATGCCGGTGACTTCGGCAGAGTTGGTTCTAATAGCGATGAATCGCCCATCATGTCGCAAAAAGAAATTAATGAATGCGGTAGGGTCGCCGTCAAGGTCAAAGAATGGTGTTGAATTAGTCCCCGCCAACACATCGTGCAATACGATACCTCTAGCTGTGCTCGAAAATTCGCCCGGCACCGTGCGAGATAAGTTGCCGCGATAAGTAACAAACCGTCCGTTATTGCTAACTTGTGGTATTGCGTTTTGAGCTAAACCGGTAGCACTGCCGTCCACGAAGGAGGAATCGTTGGTTACGCCAGGCGTTTCTTGTCCATTGGCAAGCCCGTTAAGGTCTTTTGAGATAAGTTTTGTCTCTATACCACCAGGCTCGTCGAAAATACCGTTACCGTCTTTGTCGCGATCGTGAACATAAATGTCCTGCTCCCGGCCTGCGGCTTCCGGCATTGGGATGACATTATTCAAGGCGTCAAGATTCAAATTATTCGCGCTCGAAAAGAACACAACAAAGCGGCCGTCGCTGGAAATTGAGGGTAGGGTGCTGCCGGAGCCGCCACCGGCTGCAAAGGAAGAACCCACTACTTCATTATAGGTTGCCGGTTCTCCCAACGTGTTAATGCTTACCTGTTGGTTTTTGTCGGTGACCCAATCATACAGATAGGCATCAGCATTCAGGCCATCGCCGCGAGTCGAGCAGCCGGTGTCGCATAAACCATCGTTATCGGTATCTTCACCCACAATCCCTGCGCCAGTTCCGCCAACCCCTCGGCCGACGCGATCGTCGAAATGCGAATACCAAACGAGATAGCGTCCATCGGCGCTGATGCGGTGACTATAGTTGCCAAGATGTCGAAAGAAACCCCGAATGGCGACGCCAAAAATATCTTTTGAGACGACGCGAATTTCGTTTGTGCATCGATCCACCATAAAGACATGTGGCGTAACGATGCCGCCCACGGGACCAACCCCGTCAACATAGTCCGCGCCAGTCGCCTCAAAACCGAACCGGCAAGTGTTTTCAGACATAGACATAGAGCGGGCGCCGGCCCCACCATCCTCGTTTCTGAAATAACGGCTGGCGACTAGCGTTTCCACGCCACCAGGTTCATCAAAAATACCGTTGCCATCGCTATCGCGATCGCGCACAAAGATTTCTCCTCGATGGCCCGTGCAACCGCCATTAGTGAATGTAACTGGTAAATCGCAACGCCCGTCGTCATCCAGATCTTCACCAATGAGATTCTCCGCTTCAGACAGGAATCCGACATAGCGACCGTCCGGAGAGATAGTAGGTTGGCTATTGAATAGCGTGAGATTCGTAAAGCTATTGACCACCCGTCCTTCGCTGCCATCGGTGTGCACGCTCACGCGGACGACCTTGCCGGTCTCTCGATCAAGCACAAAGATATCCGCGGCGCCATTTGTGTCGTCGGTCACGATGTTCTCAGCCAATGAGGCGAACACAAGCCAGCGTCCATTAGGCGTGATATCAAAACCAAGTCCTACATTATCATCACCCTGGTCGCCAAGCGTGTCTTGGTTATCAAGATCGGGATCGCTGACTCGAGTGTTTACAATCGCGCCAACCACTTCAACCGGCAAGGTCGCGGCATTGCTATTGCCTTGAGAATCAGTCACCGTTAGCGTGACGCTGTAGGTCACCGCTTGGGTAAAAGTATGGCCAGGATTCTGCTCGGTACTCGTGGGGGATCCATCGCCAAAATCCCATAAGTAACTCGTAATATCTCCGTTAGGATCCGTCGAATTACTTTGCAACATCATGGGTTCGCCCGGCACGCCTAGGAACGGCACCGAGAAGAAATTCGCCACCGGTGGTTGGTCGGCGTCTTCGGTGTTCGCGTTGCAATCGTCATCAATGCCGTTATCGATAATTTCCGTCGCGGCCGGGTTAATTCCGGCGTCGGTGTCGTTGCAGTCGCCGCCGGTTACAGTGAAGCCATCCGAATCTCCGTCGACTTCCTTGACGGATATCAACCACGTTTGGGTAACAGCGCCACCGCTTGAAGTGCCGTCGTCGATAACAGCGACGAGATTATGTGCACCTACATCTGCGATTCCAGGCATATAGTTAAAGCTCATGCCTGTGGCCACAGAAACCCCGTCTAAAAACCACTCAATGCTCAGCGAGCCGTTATCGGTGGCGTTGACGGTAAATTGCTGCACGCTACCGGTGATGACCAGTGGCCGTAAATCCGGTGTGGAGAAGCCAATCAAGCTCGGGGCCGGATTGGTATCGTTCACGGTAATACTCGCGTAGCCGATATTCATTTTGCCGCGATCGTTAGTTAGCTTAAGCCCGATCACACCACTTTGTTTCGAGTTCACTTGAACACTAGGTGATACGCCGGTCGCGTCGTCAAATTCGCCGTCACCGTCTAAGTCCCAAGCGTATTCAATAATACTGCTTGCACCCGTTCCCGGCAGCGAGTTACTCGCGTCTAAAATGAGGGCGCTAGTCTCGTTGGGGTTATACGGGCCACCAGCGTCAACAATAGGAAAGTTATCGGCGACTAATGGATCGCCGACAAGTGAGGCAATGATCCCATCTAGGAATAAAGCCAGCGCGTTCAGTTCGCCAATAAAGGCGGTATTATTTACCTGGGTGGCGCCAAAGTTTGCGATTAAGGCCGCTTTACTCCAAGCAGAAACGTCGATCGCTAGAATTTGGTTGCGCAAATTTTCGCGTTCAACACTGTTAAAACCCAGGTTAGCTAGAAGCTGC
>JBCCFA010000362.1:0-4756 GCA_039029975.1 Pseudomonadota bacterium | reverse complement strand
TTCAGGCCCATAAAATTCAATCACAATATTTTCATCGAGCATTTCTAAAATCGCGGGGATGTCGCCGGCACCGAATGCGATAAATATTTTTTGCGTGGCTTCAATATTGACTTGTGACATAAATGATTGCCTCTTTATGTTTTGAACTTCACATGTAGTGACGAAAAACTGTGTGTCAGTAAACTGGTGTTTTGCTTAATTGCTTGGGTCTCCCCAAGCGAAATGTCCGGGTAACGAGCTAAAATCACTTCAACCAATGCTGCTGCTTCCGACTTAGCCACAGCAAACCCCAAGCAGTGATGGATGCCCATGCCCATACTTAAATGGCGGCGTGCGTTGTCTCGAGTGATATCGAATTTGGCCGGGTCGGGAAAAACAGCGGGATCGTAGTTTGCTGCGGCAAAAAATAGCGCGACCCAATCGCCTCGTTTGATTTTCGATTGGCCGATTTCAACGTCTTTGGTCGCGATTCTAAATAAACGCTGAGGCGGGCCGCTGTGGCGTAGAGTTTCCTCAATGAAATTGGTGATTTTGGTTTTGTCTTCGCAGAGTGCGGATACCACGTTTGGCATGGTGGCTAGGTTGTACATTAAGTTAGCGAGTAGAAAGGTTGTTGTTTCGGCGCCGGCAACGACAAGTGTTACGCAAAACCGAATGACTTCTTCAATACTGAGCTTTTCGCCGTCGACCTCTGCGAGTAATAGTGCAGAAATCAATCCTTGCGGTGGTGATTCGCCTTTTTGCAGGCGCGTTGCTAGCGTCGCTACCTGCTCTGCAAAATAGTGGACCATAGATTCGTTGCTTGCTTCGCGTTGTTCGGGACTGAGATCGGCAGATAACATGAATGCGGTCGCCCAGCCTCTGCATCGATCGGCATCTTCGTCTGGTTGACCAAGTAGTCGCATCATGACCCGCGCCGGAATGACTGATGCAAGCGTCTCGATAACCTCGATTTCTCCAGACGGCAGGGCGCCAAACATCTCCTCAATTCGCTCAGCGATCCAGGGTTTAATGTGTTCAATTTCCTTTCGCGAAAAGGCAAGATTCACTAACTGTCGCAAGCGAGCATGTTCGGGGTCGTCATGATTAACTAGCATCAAGGTTGGCGCCGAAGACTGATCCTGGAGCGGGTCGCGAGAGGAAAATGTCTCGTGATCGCGAGCCGCGGCCGCGACTTCTTCGTATTTCATGAACACCCAGGCCGTCACGGCTTCGTCCTGTCCGGGGACTGTGCCCGGCGGGTAATCGTTATAGCCGTACAATGGCGTGAGTTCCCGCATTTCGTCATACAAAGGATACGGGTTGGTGATATTGCTTGGGGTTGGCAATAAGTCGAGCATTAACTGGATGTCTTGTTGGGATGGTTTTTCCATGTAAGTCTTATCTTTCGGCTGGTCTGAACTCATGGTACCGTCAAATAGTTCACTAAGTAAACAATTTATAAAGTAAAATAATGGAAGCGGTCAAATCAACATGACAAAAAAGTCTCGAAAGCGCGGTAAGGCTGTACCGGCTGACGCAGCGCACCAATTCTTGCAGCTTTATTATCCAATTCATTACAAGGCGGGGATTGGTGTTGAAGATGCCCTGCGCGGTGCGGATTTATCGCGCCATCAAACGGCGATTCTGTGGCTAATCCATTCAGAGGGTGATGCGCAGAAACGCATGAATCGAAAAGCCATTGTGTTGGCACTGGGGAACTGGTTCGAAATTTCCAACGCTGCCATCACCAAGGCTTTAAGGGCTATGGCGGAGCCGCCGTTGAACCTAGTGCGACAAACCGAAGATCCGGATTCGGGGCGAGAGAAAATCGTTTCGCTAACACCGAAAGGCGAGCGACACCTTGCTAGTATGATTGAACGCGGCACTGCCTACGTGCAACTGATTGTTGACGGTTTGAGCGATGATCAGATAATCAACGGCATCGATTTTTTTGAACGGATTTCCGAAGTGGTTGATGGATGGTCTGACCCTGGGCCGCGTTCCAGCGACTAATCGTGTTTAAGTGAGAGCATAGGATTCCCACTGCGTATTTTAGAGAAATGCCATCGCCGTTTTGTCCGGCGATGGTATTAAGCTGAAGCGGCGCTGCTACTGCGCGACCGGACAATCCGGTACCAGCTCGTACTCCACCACAACAGACTGGCCAAGTGCAGGAATCGAGCCCGGATCAAAAGCAATGACATCGAAGATGTTTATGAATCGCGGATTGTCTTTGACTCGGTAGTAGGGGAGGTGGCGCCATCCCTCGTTGATTTCTAGTCCATCAATCCAAACCCTAACGCTATCAGGAACAGCATAAGAAGATAACGAAAAACTGGTGTTCAAGCTAATGGCATTTGCATTTGCTAACAACTCGAGTTCAGAAGCCCAATTTGTCGTGCAAATTGACAGGAAATATCCCCCGGTTTGTACCGTGCCCTCATAATATCCTGTGCCTGCGGACGCGCTGCTGCAACCGAACGGATAGTCGCCTGCGATGGCATGAAATTTCACCTCTCTCCGATCGGACTTCAGCTGTGTAAATGCTGAGACATAGTATGTCCACGCTTCAACGCTTTGTTCCGGTTCATCCGAAATAAATACCAAATCCAATCTAGCATCGTCTCTTAGAAGTCCCGCGTTACAGCCACCCTCAGCCAGGTTTCCCGGCGATAGCGCCGCTTCCGCTAAGGTGAATCCACGTTCGGTATTGACCCCATGACTCTCGTCGAGCGCTATCATTGCATCGACGATATCGGGAATGTCCGTCTCCGCCGTGGCGTTGTCTATCCAAGGTACATCCCCGGCGACACAGCCGTTGTCACGGACCGAAATCGCGAACCGAAAGTCACTACCGTTCGATTTTAAGGTCGCTGCAAAAGTTTGCGCATTCGCGATAACCTCTGCAATGTCGTCGAACATCGAACCTGACTTGTCAATCAACATCACAATATCGACCTTAGGATTGAGACTCGCACTTTGCGCGAAGCTTTCGGTAACGCTGCCGCCTGAAAAGCTAGAACCTGAGAGCGGTACTTCTAAAGTTGGCGTATCTGGATCGTTGCTTTCAATGATGTGCGTGCCCGCGTGGGTAGCCAATTCTCTTGGCGTGTATCGCACCACGCCATTTCTAGTTTGTCCCGGACCAAGTCTCCACGGATACGGACCGCCGATTGAAAGATCAACCGTAAAGTTGCTTCGCGATTCCGGGGTTGGAGAGTTACGGGTGATGATTAGATCTCGCGAGGTCCCTTCATTGCTTACTGATATTGGCTGCGATACTTCACAAGTCGCCGGCTGCGAACCGAAATCTACCGCGGTCGGTGTAACAACGATGTCGGGTTGCGGTGGCGGTTCAGTTTGCGCAAAAAAACGCCACTCAATCGCCGACGGGTCGAAAGGTGTTCGCCTATTAATCACCATTGTGAATTCTTTTGTCACTGGCATTCCTTCGGCAAGGTCGCCAATCGTAATTTCGTCAACGTCAACGGTGATGCCGCTCTGCGTGCTTGATGGTTCGGCGCGCACTTCGTTTAAAGTCGAACCAAACAGCGTGTCGTTGATAAAGCTAACTGAAAATAAGTAGCGAAACGATGTGCGCGAAATTCGCTCTAGCCGTGTGGTCATTTCGAGATCGGTGACCCTAACGTCACCCGTTACCTCTTCCGCCCCCAGGGCAAATGGATGGGAGAGAAAGATAGACAAACCGACGAGCGTAATCGTGGCATATCGCATGATCATTTCCCCAGTAAACGGCATTTACGTGTGGCAAGACCGAGGCAACCAAGCATGAACAGTAAGCTACTCGATGGCTCCGGTATGCCGGTAGGGTTCGGTGGCGGAGTTACCGCAGCGACTGTAAAACCCGTGTCGGGATTAGAAAAAGTATCCCAGTAGGCTTCATAAAAGTGGCTGCTTGGCATTTGGCCGACAATCAAATCAAATTGCACAATGAAGCCGCCCAGCGAAGCCCCAGGTGTTAGCACCGCCCCAAGCGCAAGCGCATCGAAGAACCCATCGTCCGGTAAGCCTGGGTCGGGTTGCACAACCAAAGGATCCCAGTCTGCCGGCGTCGCGACGACACTGATATTCTCGTAAATATTGAACTCATACCAGATAGTGAATTCGTAAATAGCGTCCGGAAGAGAATTATTATTCACCTCGTATTCTGCTTGCCATGTGTTGCCGGCAACATTGGTGAACGCATGGCTAATCATCGTTGCGTGGGTAGACTGATAGAGGCTGCCTAAGAGCAGAAAAACAAAAAAGATCGCGCGCATAATTTGTTCCTTTCGTTGCTAGAGAATATGGTAACGAGCGTGCCGCCAAACTTAGCAGCCGAAAAATTTTGCGCGTTAGTACGAAAGTACTGTTTTTTGATTTTTTACGAAAAGCTTGTGGAAAGTTACCGAAAACCTAGGGCAGAATACTGCTGTGCAATTTGCATAAGATATCGAGAGTGGGCTCGCTTGGATTAGGATCACGGCATACGAAAATGAAAGTGCTAATTGTTGATGACCATCCCCTATTTCTAGTGGGCCTGCGGCACATCTTTACTGCGGCGTCCCATGATATTGAATTGCTGGAAGCGACAAATTTTGCTGACGCGCTTGAGCTTATCATTCAAGATCAAGATATCGATTGGCTTTGTTTGGATCTACAAATTCCAGGTGGCAACGGGATTGGATTTATCGAGCGCTTGCGAAACCGTGGGATTACCCTACCCGTAGCAATCCTGACTGCCGCATTAATCATTTGAACTGCAGGCCAAGTT
>JBCCFA010000361.1:0-4769 GCA_039029975.1 Pseudomonadota bacterium | reverse complement strand
CTGGTCCACTCATGACACGGTGAAACAGTATTTCAGCAAAGTCTTGAAGCCCTATGCTGATGAGGTGAAAATGAGAATGGATCGACAAAAGGAATGGGTATTACTAGATACCAAAATTCCCGCAAGAAATTGGAACATGCAATTAAGATTTTCGTTTGCAAGGGGAGTTCTTGACCCATGGTGCTCAAGAAAGACGTGAGCTGCGGCACCACGTAAACCATCAAAAAGAAGATTACCGCCAGCACCACGATGCCAACGATGCTTGGATACATCAGGAGCTTTTTGGTGTGCGCAGCTTGCTCGTCTTGCCACTTCAAGTTTTCGATAATTTTTTCTAGCACCAAACCAAGCTGGCCGCTTTGCTCGCCCGCACTGATGAGACTTACGAAAACTTTATTGAACACAAACGGGAAGTCTTCCATTGCACCCGATAAGTTCTTACCCCCCTCGATCGATTCGATCATCGCGGCGGTGACTTCGCGTAATCTTTTATTGTCAATGGTGTCGCGCAGATCGGTTAAACCTTCGATGATAGGCACGCCGGCACGGACCAAGTGTTCTAGATGAAAACAAAACGTAATCAGATCGGTGCGCTTAATACCGCGGCCGGTAACGTTTTTAGTTTTGCTTTTTATTTCTCGGTAATTAACTAAATCCAAACCAAGTCGACTTAAACGGACCTCCAAATCGGCCGGATTAATCGCGTCGACCTTGCCTTGCAAGATTCGCCCTTGATCATTCATTGCGCGATATCGGTAAACTTCCATCACTAGCGTTCCGATTAGGTCACTTTCTCGGTCAAGTCGACAACGCGAGACACTTCGTCCAACGTTGTTATACCTTCGAGTACGCGCTTCACCGCGACATCTGCGAGCACTTCAAAATTATTTTTCTGCGCCACTGCGGTCATCTCTCTGACGGTGGCGTTTTTTGCAATGAGTTCGTCTATTTCGCGATCAAATTTCAAAAGCTCCATTAACGCTTCGCGCCCTTCATAACCTTGATGTTCGGCATGTTGGAATTCGTTGATGACTCTAAAAATCTCTTGCTGATTGTCGACCGGATCAAGGCCCAGTATTCGGCACTCCATATCCGACGGCAAATAAGCTTCTTTACAATCATCGCGCAAGGTACGAATCAGTCGTTGCGCCAGTATGCCGATCACGTTGCCGGCCATAATGTCTGGTCGCACGCCCATATCGATTAAGCGTGGGATAGCGCCAAGAGATGAGTTTGCGTGCAAGGTGGAGAACACTTGGTGACCGGTCATGGCCGCACGAAAAGCCATTGCCGCCGTGTCTTCATCACGAATCTCACCGACTAGAATGATATCTGGATCTTGGCGCAACATAGACCGTACGCCACTGGCGAAGTCCAACCGCACCGCTTCGTTAACAGATGTTTGCCGAATCATCCCCATGGGATATTCCACCGGATCCTCTAGAGTCATGATGTTGACCGATTCGGTGTTTAGATGATTTAACACACTGTAGAGCGTTGTGGTTTTACCGCTACCCGTCGGGCCTGTAACCAGTAGCAAACCTTCGGGACGCGCCACCATGAGTTTCAACATATCTAGCGCCGCAGGCTCCAAACCAATCTCATTGATTGGCACAATACCTTTTTGTCGATCGAGCACGCGCAGCACGATATTCTCGCCATGCACCGTTGGGATAGTTGATACACGAAAATCGATGGAACGCCCAGACAGAGACAAAGTAATGCGACCATCTTGTGGCGCACGCGTCTCGGCGATGTCCATACCGGACATTACCTTTAAGCGTACGGCGAGCGCCGACCAATAATTTTTGTGCAAACTTCGAACCTGCCGTAGTACACCATCTATTCGATAGCGAAAACGCAGAAACCCTTCCTCGGGTTCAAAGTGAATATCCGACGCCCCCCGTTTAACAGCATCAGACAATAATGCGTTAACTAAACGCACAACGGGTTGACTGTATTCCTCGCTATCGGCTTCTAAGCTCTCATAGTCAATCTCTCCGGTTTCGATTTCTTGCAAGATACCGTCAACTGATAATTCGAAGCCGTAGAATTGGTCGATAGCTTTTTCGATTTCAGCTTCGCCAGCCATTAACGGCACAAGGTCGATATCACCGGCCAATAGTGCCGTGATCTGATCCAGCGCCACGACGTTAAAGGTGTCGGCCATCGCAAGCGTTAAGCGATTACTTTTCGATTCGAAAGTTAATGGCAGGATATGGAAGCGGCGCGCCATATCTTTGGGGATAAGCTTGATGGCTTCACTATCCACCACAACCTTGGATAAATCTGCTTTCTGTTGCCCAAGCGCACCGCCCAGGACATCAAGAATAATGGCTTCTGTTGCGAAGCCGAGACGGACAAGAATTTTGCCAAGGTGGTCTCGGTTCTTTTTTTGTTCGGTAAGCGCAATGCGAACTTGGTCAGGGCTGACAACGCCCTTTTGAACCAGGAGTTCACCAATACGCAAAGTTTGTTTACTTTCCAAACACGGTCACCTCGGCAATATCAAGGCGATGGACGTTCGCTGGAGATCGTCTGAATTCGCGAAAGCACCTGCGTTGAGTTGAAAGCCGCGCTTTGCTCATCAGCGGCGGATAAGGCTTTTTTGTAGTAGTCCAGCGCCGCGCTGTGTTGGCCAATCTGATCAAGGCTGACAGCCAGGTTGTGGAGGTAATCCGGGTTAACCGGACGATGCCTTACCGCTTCAAAATAAGCGAGCTGGGCATCATTCCAACGCGCATGGCGAGCGTAGAGGGTTCCAAGCGCGAAATTGATTGCGCCTGGGTCGCCGCCTTCATCAAGCATTAACTTAAGCTGTGATTCCGTTACGCGATTTCCTACGCCACCTTCAATTTGAAATATGGCGGTGGCGGCCGTTGGGTTATCTGGGTCTAACTTCAAAACCTGCGAATAAAGTGCGTGCGCGCGTTCCTTATCATTATTGCGCAGCGCCAAAGCAGCGAGACCGTTTAAAGCATTGGTATCGGCCGACCGGATATCTAATGCCTGCTGGTATAAGCTCGCACTTAGCTCAAAATTTTCTTGCTGATAGGCGGAGTATGCGGCGGCAACTTTCTCCGAGGATTGCGCGGCACGAACGCTTTTCGCGATCTTTAAGCGTTTCGTATTAACGGTTGGCGCGGGCGCTTCTGAGTTGCCAGTCTGGTGGTCATTACCGATACCGTCAATCGCATCGAACGCTTCTTGCGGCTCGCCTTCTCCTTTGCGAACTATTTGCTTTGCAAGCGCTGTCTCAGAAGACACCATCGCCCCTGAACTTTCCTCGCTTGATATCGTTGACTCCACTGAATTGCTATTTGGCTCGATTACTGCGGCGGCTGCTGCAGTAGGTGCTGATTCAATCTCTGCCGGCTGCTCAACGCGTTGTTCGACAATCGAATCTTCTGGCATTTCACTATCAGCCGGTTGATTACCTTCCGCGGGATTATTTGGCGCAATACTCGAGGTTGATGCCAAGCTAGCTAGATCCATTGTTTCACGCGCCCGTTCCAGTTCTACGCTCGCTACGGGCGAGGGTAACGGTCGAGTGATTGGCGCCTGTTGAAAGTAGTACAAGCCACTCACGCCAAGGAGACCCACAATCGCGATACCCAGCGCTAAGGCCCACAAAATTATCCGACGTGAAATACCGGGGGAACCAGCCTCGAAAACCGTATTCGCGGTTACCGCTGTTTGTCCGCTAGGGGTATCGATTATCTCCTCAGACGCACCCAACAGCGGATCGCCATCTGGTAATTCGGCGCTTGATTGGTGGTCGGTTGGTGGCGTTTGCTGAGATGGTGCAAGCGGTTTCCTGGATTCACCCGTAGTGGTGGCATCTTGTCCAGCCGGAGAGACCGATTGTAGCGGTTCTAAACTTAAAGGAGACTCGAATTTCTCGGTCTCAAACTCAGCATTGATGCTGAAATCTGGCGATTGTGCTTCAAACCTTTCTGTTTCTAGCTCCGCGTTGATACTGTCATCATTCGCTTGGGCAGGAAATTTTTCAGTTTCTAACTCGGCGTTAATGCTGAAATCGATTGTCTCCTCGCGTTCGACTTCTGCCGCTTTCTCAACATCGGATGTGCGCATGCGAGGAGAAGTACTTTCAAAATCAACATTCAGATCATTTAGATTCGCAGTAGCAAAATGATCTTCGCTAATCTCTTGTTCGCTCGTGCCTTTCGCAGACTGATTATTGGCGATAGGCAAAGGCAATCGGTCAAGTTTGACCGTAGCGCCTAATTCTTCATCATCGCTTAATTCGATTCGAGGGGACGACGTATCACTACCGATAGGAGTTTCTTCGGTGTCGCCTTGCTTATTTTGCGCTGCTTGTTTTTTTTCTGCTTCCGCACGACGGAGCGCATCCATTAATAAGCTCATTGCATACCTTCCAATTGCCTATCGTTACCTTGGTGGTTTAATTTCCGGCGGACGGCGGAATTTCTATCCAAGCACAGATCATCATACGCTCGGGAGCGCATCTGAATATATCGATTGAGGCGGTTAAAGCTGGAATTACTCGACGTTTTGCAAACCAACCCACAAAACCCAGCCGTTGTGTGTTGATAGATCATCAAAAAACGCTCGACCGGCCATTCAGAACGTTGGATTCGCGGATGAACCGGCACTAGGGACACTGTGCCGACTGCTCAAGAACTGCTCGTAGCCTTTCAGATCAGTTTCAATGCTCGGGTCGTTTACTATCACTGGACGAAGGAAAATCACGAGTTCAGTTTTTTCGCGCCGTTGTTCTTCCGCAT
>JBCCFA010000360.1:0-4795 GCA_039029975.1 Pseudomonadota bacterium | reverse complement strand
CGCAGCTAATGCAAACCCTCCAACCGTTAACACACCTATGGACCCATTATACGTAACCGCGTTTGTGATTTGCCTAGTGTGGATCGCGATGGTAAGGGTCAACCGGGCAACTGACTTTATTCTGTGGGGTGGCGTTGGCTTATTGCTAGTCGCGCCGGTGAAGGATGGCAATACCTGGTCGACCGGTGTGATCAGCGCATCTGATGCACTTGCAGGTCTGGCAAATGAAGGTGTAATTACTATTGCCGCGCTGTTTATTGTGGCAGCAGGCCTAAGCGAAACGGGCGCCATGCACGCCTTGGTTCGACGTTTCTTGGGACAGAGTGGTTCTATCCAGGCAATACAAAATCGTTTGCTGTGGCCGACAGCGGTCCTAAGCGGCTTTCTCAATAACACGCCATTGGTGGCCATGCTGCTGCCGATTACGCACGACTGGGCGAAGCGTCACCAGTTCTCGGTTTCCCATTTGCTCATGCCCCTGTCATTCGCTGCGATTTTGGGCGGGGCGTGCACGCTCATCGGCACCAGCACGAATTTAATTGTTAACGGTTGGTTGATAGAGGAAACCGGGTCCGGCCTCGGCATGTTCGACATTGCCATGGCGGGATTACCTATTGCCGTGGTGGGTATCGTGTTTGTGTTAATTTTTAGCCGCTGGTTGTTGCCAATCAGAAAACCCGCCTTACAAGTGTCTGACGACGCCCGTGAATATGTTGTTGAAATGGTTATTGACGAATCCAGCGCACTCATCGGCCAATCGGTTGAGGACGCAGGCCTGCGCGGACTAAACGGCTTGTTTCTGATCGAGATCGAGCGCGATGGTGAAATTCTGGCCGCGGTATCGGCGTCAATCCGTCTACAAGCAAACGATCGGCTAGTCTTTGCCGGGGTAATAGACTCGGTCGTCGAATTGCAGCGCTTTGAAGGCCTGCGTCCCGCTACGAATCAAATTTTTAAATTAAATGAATCGCGCCATAACCGAATCATGGTGGAGGCCGTCGTCAGCAATACCTGCCCTCTGGTGGGTCAGACAATTAAAGAAGGCCAGTTTCGAACAATTTATAACGCCGCAGTGATTGCCGTCGCGCGCAACGGTGAACGGCTGAATCGAAAAATCGGCGAGATACGACTAAAAGCTGGCGATACTTTATTGATTGAAGCGCGACGCAATTTCGTTGAGCAACAAAGAAACCGGCGTGATTTTTATCTCATTAGCAAAATTGATGATTTTCAGCATCCGAATGCGCAATTAGCCCCCGTAGCAATTGGCATCCTAATAGGCATCGTCATTGCTGCCACCAGCGGCGTGTTATCCATGCTGCAGGCGAGTTTGGCTGGCGCACTGTTAATAGTTGCCAGCGGTTGCTGTGGGGCGTCGGTTGCGCGGCGCGCGATCGATTGGGAAGTGTTGTTAGTCATTGCCGCGGCCCTAGCCCTTGGCAAAGCCATGGAAAACAGCGGCCTAGCAAATGCCTTAGCGAATATAGCGATTTCAAGTTTTGGTAGCCACCCCACGACACTACTCGCTACGATTATCGGTATGACAATGGTATTAGCGGCCTTAGTCACCGCCAAAGCGGCGGCGGTTTTAATGCTACCTATCGCGTTCGCGGCCGCCGGTAATGCCGACGTCTCGATTATGCCGTACGTGGTCGGTGTGATGCTCGCGGCGAGCACCTCGGTAGCAACCCCAATTGGCTACCCTACTAATCTCATGGTTTATGGTCCCGGTGGATACCATTTTTCAGACTACCTGCGACTCGGCGGACCGTTATCGATAATCATCTTACTGATGAGCATCTTCTTGATACCGATTTTCTGGCCTTTCTGAGCTTATAACTGCTTAAGCAAAGCAATTGCCTCATTAACGTCGTTAGTTTTCCTCAGCGGCGGGAGCGCTCTGAGAAATGTCTTTCCATATCCTTTCGTCGTTAGGCGCGGATCGCATAACACCAAGACGCCGTGATCGTCAGGATCTCGAATGAGTCGACCGGTTCCCTGTTTCAACGATATAACCGCCTCAGGCACTTGGAAATCCGTAAACCCATTGCCGCCGTTCGCTTCGATTAGCCGAATCCTGGCTTTAGTGATTGGTTCATTGGGAGGCGCGAACGGTAGCTTGTCAATGATGACGACGGACAGCGCGGCACCTCTTACATCGACCCCTTGCCAGAAAGTGCCAGTGCCGAGTAGGACGCAATTGCCGTGACGCTGAAACTCATGAATTAACTGACTGCGGGAACCAGCCCCCTGCACTAGCAAGGGGTAGTCAATACTGCCCTCTAGTATCTCGGCCGCCGCGCTGAGCGCCCGATAACTGGTGAACAACATGAAAGTTCGCCCCTTCGCCGCCTCAATAATCGGCAGGACTGTTTGGACCAATTCAGGCATATATTCCGGTGAGTTTGGCATGTGTTTCAGCTGCGGGAGATAGGTCAAGCCGCGATTTTCGTAATCGAACGGCGATGCCCAGCTCGTTGCATTGAGTTGCTCGATCCCTAACTGACGTTGAAAGTAATTAAATTCGCCGGCAACCGATAGCGTGGCCGAAGTGAACACCCAAGCGGCCGGGTAACGCTTCAGCATTGCAGCAAATTGGGCAGCCACAGACACCGGAGTCGCGTGTAACACAAACCCACGTTTAGCCGTTTCCCACCAACGCACCCAGTCCAACTGAGCCTCGGCTTCTGGGTTTTCGGACACAGGGGCATCGCGCTCGAACAAGGCCATTTTTAGTCGCATCCGTTGCATGCGACCAAAACAATTTTCCAACATTGGTCCGCGTGAACTCGCCGCCTCAAGCTGTTGATCTATCATCGCGGTGATGTTGATCAACTCTTGAAAAGTGCGGGCAATGTCGCTGTCTTGGGCGACATCGCGCCATTCACCGGAACGAGTTACGGTGGCAAAAGCCGCTTGCAGTTCATCACTCGCCACATCAATACATTCCAAAGCGGCGCGTAGTTGCAGATCGTCACCTGCCTCGGTCGCTTGAGCGAGCAATGCGTCGCGGGCAAAATCTTTAAGCTGATAGCTGGAAACAGAATCACCAAAAAAATTCGCGGCGATATCTGGCAGTTGGTGTGCCTCATCAAGGACGATCGCTTCAGCGGTAGGAAGAAGTTCACCAAATCCTTCCTCTTTCAAAGCCATGTCAGCAAATAACAAATGATGGTTGACTACCACCAAATCCGCATCAACCGCCTTGCGTCTAGCCTGCATGACAAAACACTCGTCAAACCGATCGCATTTTTGCCCAAGGCAATTATCAACGGTTGAGGTTACTTTTGACCATACGGGTGATTCATCAGCAACGTCGGCAAAACTCGTGACGTCCCCGCTTGTTGTTTCCAGCGACCACGCTTTAATTTTGGCAATGTCTCGCTGCTGATGTCCAAAAAGATCGCGCGCACCGTCCTGCATTTCCAAACGATGAAGACATAAATAATTCGCCCGCCCTTTCAACAAAGCGACGGCAGCGACGCTATCAAGCGCTTCTAACACTAAGGGAATGTCACGGAAAAATAACTGATCTTGTAGCGTTTTGGTGGCGGTCGAAACAATAGTTTTGTGACCTTGAGAAAGGGCTGGGACAAGATACGCAAGCGTCTTGCCGGTGCCAGTGCCTGCTTCACACAGCAAACTGTCACCAAGCGCCAGCGCTTCGTCAATCGCGCTCGCCATGGCTTGCTGCTGGGCGCGCACATCGAAGCCGGGCAGCAGACTGGCAAAAGGCCCGTGCTCGCCGAGCAACTCCCGCGCGGATGAGGCAATAGAATTCATGCCAATATGTCAAATGAGAAATTATTTATGGCCGTAAGCCGAAACGGCAATCCACCGATAAGTGGCCCCCGATTAATCGTGCGGCCAAATCTTCGTCGCGATGATTTTAAATTGGCTCACAGTCATCGCGCCGCGCTTATTTTCTGCCTTCTCGGCAAGCGCCGCCGCCATTGTGTCGCGGTTCGCCCTGTAGATTTCCGTCGTTTCATAATCTTCATCCATGATCACAAGTAAGGCCTCATCCCAAGGCTTATCAAATTTCAGCTGACCTATTCTTTGGCCGCTCCGCGTTTTATCGAAAATCGCCCGCCCTTTAACGATAACTCGGCACTCGGCGCCGTCGCGTGTATAGACCGCATCGCAATAGTCGTCCTCGGAGGCGGACATACCGAGTAATCGAATGGCATCGTTAATCGCTATTTCCGGACTCAAGGGCAGTGATTTACCGGTCGCGCGCCGATAATCGGCTGCCAAGCGTCGCGCCTCCTCGGTGAGCTTCGAGACGGAATAAGCATTTTGCGATTCCGAGGCGCTATCGTTCACGAACGTATTTCCATAGTTTATCGCGTCCCAAGGCGGAGAATACGAGGCGATGCCCGAATTCTAACGCATCTCAACGGCCGACAGCGAATCGGCGCCGCAAGCTATCATTAACAGTCGATCCAACCCAATTGCAACGCCGGCACATGGGGGCAAGTCCAACCCCTGTTGCGAAAACGGCGACGGATCGTTCGGCATATCCCTCAGCCCCCGAAACCGTCTTAGTGTTCGCTCAGTCTCGAATCGGCGCAGTTGCTCCGCCAGACTCGTAACTTCGTGATAACCATTCGCAAGCTCAATGCCATCCATCAATAATTCGAACCGCGAGGCGACGGGCGGTTGTGTTGCTTGGAGCTGCGCATACGCTGATTGCTCTTGCGGAAAATCATAAACGAACTTGGCGCCGCTATTCCGAAGCTGCGGCTGGATTTCATGAGAAAAAATCACATCGAGTAATAATCCTCGGTCGGAT
>JBCCFA010000359.1:0-4797 GCA_039029975.1 Pseudomonadota bacterium | reverse complement strand
GGGAATTGATCTACTGAATTACTACTGCAGAAGTTAGACTACGAGTGACGTATACAGACTAATGCTGTGCGCCATAGCGGGTGCACTGTTCGGGTTACTTATTCGTGATGTCAGCTTAGGACTATTGATCGCCGCTGGTGCCTACCTAGTTTGGGTGCATGCCCGTTTAAACGGTTTACTCAAATGGATTCGCAATCGGAAAGAGTACGAACCGCCGGAAACCCAAGGGGTTTTTGAAGACATTTCCTTGGAAATCGATTACCTGCGTGAACGACATAAGAAACGCAAAAAGAAACTCGCGAATTACCTAAAACAATTCAAGCAAGCAACGCGTGCCTTACCCGACGCCACCATCGTATTGGATGACTTAGGCAACGTGCTCTGGGCAAACAAAGCGAGCGAAGAAATGTTGGGCGTGCGTTGGCCGGAAGACATAAATCAAAGAATAACGAACTTAATTCGTAACCCAGAGCTTGTTAAATTTGTTGATACCCCAATTGCTGGATCTAGCTTAGATATTGCCTCGACGCTTGATTTGAATCGACAGTTTAATATTCGCTTAGCACCCTACGGCAAAGGACAATGGTTATTTGTGGCGCGCGACATCACCGATCTCCAGCGCGCCCATCAAATTCGCAAAGATTTCGTGGCAAACGTGTCGCACGAACTGAAAACGCCGTTAACGGTCATTAAGGGTTATGTAGAAACTCTGCAATTACACCAAGACAAACTCCCAGATTTGTTCCCTCAGGCGTTGGATCAAATGCAATTACATACAGATCGAATGCAAACACTGGTGGAAGACTTACTACTCTTATCCCAACTCGAACGGGGTGATGAGGTTAGCGGACAACAACCGATCGCGGTAGCCGAATTAATTTCAGAAATTCATCGCCAAACGGCTAATTTGGAAGGCGCTTCTGAGCGCATGTTCTCGTTGGAACTTGACGCAAACCTCTACATCAATGGTTCACAGCGCACTTTATACAGTGCTTTCGCTAATCTCATTGTGAACGCGGTGAACTACACCGAAGATCGCGACGTGATTGAAATAAGCTGGTATCAAGACGAAGAGGGTGCTCACTTCTCTGTCCGCGACCACGGTATTGGTATATCCGAAGAACACATTAACCGGATTACTGAAAGGTTTTACCGGGTAGACTCCGGCCGCGACCGCTCGAATGGTGGCACCGGTTTAGGCTTGGCCATAGCGAAGCATGCGCTCACCCTGCACGATGCGAAACTCCATATCGAAAGTGAGCTTGGTCGAGGCAGTTTATTTAGATGTGACTTTCCGCAATCCAAAATCGTTGAGCACGACAACGAACTTGCCTTTAGCCGTATCAGCTAGCTAGCGCTAATTCTCGCGATCCTTGGATTGCCTTGATAGCTGGAGTTCTTGCTCGATATCTTCGAGCTTGGTATGGCGAACATCCTTTCCTTCTACAAAGTAAATGATGTTTTCGCAAATATTGTTTGCGTGATCACCGACTCGCTCAAAGGCGCGCACCGCAAGCACAGCATCTAACACGCGAGTGATGCTGCGGGGATCTTCCATCATATAAGTGATTAGCTGACGCAATATCGCGTCATATTCCTTATCAACTTCGGGATCCTCCAACGCTACTTGAAACGCAGTCGAAGAATCCATACGAGCGAAGGCATCTAAGGAATCATGCAACATTCGGCGTACATGGTTACCCATGGCAATGATGCCAATGTAATAAGCTTTTGGGCTTTCGCTGCTAATTAAACCAAGTGCGATACGACCGACTTTTTCAACCTCGTCCCCGATTCGCTCAAGGTCGGTGATCGTTTTACTAATCGCGAGCACCAAGCGCAAATCGCCGGCTGCCGGTTGGCGCCTGAGTAAGATTTCCGAACACTCGTCATCAATTTCAACTTCGAGCCGATTCACTTTATAGTCATTTGTCGCGACGTATTCCGCGAGTTCGGAATCACTCTTCGATAAAGCGTCTAAGGCTTTTTGTAAATGATCTTCCACCAAGCCACCCATCGATAGCACCTTGGCTCGAAGATCATTTAACTCTTTATCAAACTGCTGAGAGATGTGATGTGGTAATTGACTAGTAGCCATGAGCTACGCCTCCTAACGAAGCGATCGAATTATCCATATCGACCGGTAATGTAATCTTCGGTTTGTTTCTGTTTGGGCGTAGTGAATATCGTCTTGGTATCACCGAACTCGACCATATCGCCTAAGTACATAAAAGCAGTATAGTCAGAAACCCTTGCGGCTTGCTGCATGTTGTGAGTCACAATGACGATTGTGTAGTCTTTTTTAAGTTCGTAAATGAGTTCTTCAATTTTTAAGGTTGAAATTGGATCCAACGCAGAAGCGGGTTCATCGAGCAGCAACACATCTGGCTCTATGGCAATAGCGCGCGCGATGACTAAACGTTGTTGTTGACCGCCGGATAAGCCAAGCGCACTTTCGTGAACGCGGTCTTTAACTTCTTCCCATAGTGCCGCGGCACGAAGCGATCGTTCAACAACCTGGTCGATAGTCCTACGGCTTTTAACGCCTTGGATGCGCAGACCATAAGCAACGTTTTCGTAAATAGATTTCGGAAACGGGTTTGGTTTTTGAAACACCATGCCTACTCGACGTCTTAGATCGGCAACGTTTACCGCCCGGTCATAAACGTCTTCGCCATTTAATTTTATCTTCCCTGAAATGTTCACGCTGTCGATTAAGTCGTTCATTCGATTAAAACAGCGCAGTAACGTAGATTTCCCGCAACCACTGGGGCCGATAAAAGCGGTGACGCGTTTTTCAGGGATTACCAAATTGATGTCATTCAGCGCCTGTTTGTCGCCGTAGAAAAGGTTCAAATCTTCAACAACAAGGCAGTCCTCGACATCCATCGAGTTGTCCTCTTCTTTGCCACGGATATCATCAATGTTTACAGCGTGCGACATAGCAGTTTCGGGGGCGGTATTGGTTGTCATTTTGAATACAGTATAGTGTTTTTCTGGGATAGAAACCTAGGCGTCGCCATCGCTGTATTTCTCGCGAAGCCGATTGCGAATCCTAATCGCGGCAATATTTAACGCAACGATCAAAACAATAAGTAATAAGGCGGTTGCATATACCAGTGGCCGTGCCGCCTCAACGTTGGGACTTTGAAAGCCGACGTCATAGATATGAAAACCCAAATGCATGAACTTTCTATCTAAGTGTAAGTAAGGGAAATTCCCGTCCAGTGGCAACGAGGGCGCTAACTTCACCACACCGACCATCATCAACGGTGCGACCTCACCAGCAGCGCGCGCAACCGAGAGAATAAGACCCGTCATCATAGCGGGCGTGGCCATTGGCAAAACGGTACGCCAAAGGGTTTCGGCTTTGGTCGCACCAAGCGCCAAGCTGCCTTCGCGAATGGCCCGTGGTATTCGCGTTAAGCCCTCCTCTGTTGAAACGATCACCACCGGTACTGTGAGGATAGCTAAAGTAAGGGAAGACCAAAGTAAGCCCGGGGTACCGAATGTGGGCGCAGGAAGCGCTTCCGGAAAAAACAAACTGTCAATACTGCCGCCCAGAAAATAGACGAAAAAACCGAGGCCAAATACGCCATAAACAACTGAAGGGACGCCAGCTAGGTTATTCACTGCGATGCGTATTATTCGGGTTAGCAAACCCTGGTTTGCATATTCGCGCAAATAAATTGCGGCTATCACGCCAAAGGGTGTAACAAACACCGACATACTGAGCACCAACAGAACAGTACCAAAAATCGCCGGGTAAACCCCGCCCTCGGTATTCGCTTCACGAGGCTCATCGGCAACAAATTCCCACACTTTCGCGACGTAGTGTTTTGACTTCTCAAGCCAATTCATCGAATTCGGTTGGAACGCACGAACAATATCCGCCAGCGCAACCTCGCGTTGCGCACCGTCTTGGGTGACAACTATCGCTTTATCACGATTAATCTCTGTGTATTTTTCGGCCAAGCGCGCATTAAGTAGTTCGTAATCGGATTGCAAACTATCCCGCTGTTTTCGGAGCTTCGAGAACTCCGCTTCTTCGCTTATCCCTTCTATCTCTAAACGCCTTTCCGCGAGTCGAATGCGCTCCATCTCGTAGTTGATCGCACCGATGTCATGCTTCTCAATTTGCTCAATCTCGCTGCTCAAAGTTTGTTTGCGTTTAAGGCTTTCTGCCAAATTTTGGCGGGCGGAGTCACCGGCGAACTGTTCCCCATCGGCTCGGCTAACACTGGATAAATACCCGTAGAAATTACCCCACTCCTCTCGCTCTAACACCAAGGCGTTTGCAGGTACGGAAATTTCGCTAATCGCAAGTTCGTTAATCCAAACGAAATCGGCACCGGTAATATCCCTGTTTCCTACTTTGATTAAATAGCGAGTTACTAGATTCACGTTTTCCGGTACGGCGACGCCTGTATCGCGAACTCGTTGAGCCGTTACCTGCTCCTCATCCACGATTGTGCCCAATAAGGTTTGCGATTGGCCGTCTGGATTCGTTAACTTAAAAGCCGCGACTTCGGCAGGCCAGTAGTGTCCCAAACCGCGTAAGGCGATTAGCGCGAGTAAGCCGAATACCATCACCAGGTTTAGGCTAACCATACCCGCACTGAGCCATACCCAGGGACTCCCTGTGCTAACCCATTTATTAACTCTGTTGATAATGTTCATCTATAAGTTACTGTACTTCCACCTACCTGGCATCTCACTGATTCCATATCTGCAGACCATTCATCTTGGCCGCTGTAATGACTTCAGCAGGTTATACATCGTGGACTCTTCACTGGT
>JBCCFA010000358.1:0-4798 GCA_039029975.1 Pseudomonadota bacterium | reverse complement strand
TACGTATTAATCATGACAGCGGCAACGATACCTATTTGCTCGCCGATAACGGCGGTGCGATCGTCGGCGGTCTAGGTCGAGTAACAGTCGAAACATCGTTTAGCTTCGCCTCTGCGCCAACAGGATCGATTGCATTGTTATCCTACGCAGAGGGCAGCAATGATGAAGCGCTAGGTTTATTCGTGAACGCAACGGGACAACTGTTGTTTACGGCGGATTCAGCCGGTAGCGCGCAAATGTCGGCCGGCACTTACACGCAGTTGTTCGATGGCAATCGGCACCATCTCGCCGTGTCTTGGGATAACACCAACGGGGCGGTAAATTTCTATATTGATGGGGTGCTTGAAGAAACATTTCTAGGTTATCAGACCACCCAAACGATTGGCATTGGCGGAACATTGGTGCTTGGCAACGATCAAGACTCACCTGGGGGGGGCTTTAGTGCCGCGCAAGCGTTCTCCGGCACGCTGTATGACTTAAGGATATTTGATGACGTCAGGACAGCAGTCGAAATCGCCACGAATTATCGCAGCGATGTACCGTTCGACGAACCTAATCTCCGTGCTAATTGGCAGTTCAACGCGTTGTCGAGTGACCAGGTAATCACGGATACGGTAGCGGGCAATAATCTCAGTGTGCAACACGCAACGGGTACCGGGTTTGTTTCAAACGCCCCTGAGCTCAGCTTTACCGTGAATGAAAATGCCATGGACGGGACCGTTGTCGGACAAGTTACCGGCATTGATGCCGAACGCGAAGCACTGATAGGTTCCTTATTAGCGATCGACCCAGAACTTCGTTACAACGCAGAAACGGAAAAATTTTATAAGGTAGTAGGCGGAGCGCAACTTTGGAGTGTCGCGAAAACCGCTGCCGAAAGTACGGGATTAAACGGCGTAAATGGTCAATTGGCTACGATACGTTCCGCCGGCGAAAACGAATTTGTGCGCGAATTGATTAACACAACTATCGGTTATGACGCGTGGATTGGCGGCACTGACGGCACGGTTGAGGGAGAGTGGCGTTGGGTTGAGGGCGGCAGCGAAGCCGACCAATTTTGGCAAGGCGATGAAACTGGTTTTAACACCAGTGGCGCCTACCACAATTTCGCCTCCGGACAGCCGAATGATGCGGGCGGCAACGAAGACGTCATTCACATGGATGAAACGACGGGTCTTTGGAGCGATGCGGATCACGACACGCATAATTTCTATGGTTACGTTATTGAGTGGCGAGCTGATTCAGTGCTTGATGCGACTCAAGCGCTTACGTATTCGATCGTTTCTCAAACACCTAATGACGGTGCGTTCGCGATCGATTCAAGTACCGGGCAAATAACGGTTGCAAACGGCGCAGAACTTAATTTCGAAGATGACACTTTGCACACCGTTCGCGTCGCCGTGACCGATGTCAACAGCAACACTTACGAAGAAGATTTCGTCATCCAGATTAATAATTTAGTCGAAGGGAATGACGCACCCACCGACCTTTCTAGCGGTATCGAGCTCAACACTGATGGCGGTAACGATGCCTATTTGATTTCGAGTTCTGGTTTGCCGGGCTCACTAACTGCTACCACAGTGGAAATTAAATTTGCGGCGAACGATCTGCCGATGGAAACGGTATTTATGTCGTTCAACAACAGCGCATCTAACGACGAGCTGTCACTGCAAATCAACGATCCATCGAACAGTTTAGAAATCGATTTTGGCCCTGGATCGGCGATCACGGTGAATTCAATTGACTATCGAGCGGCACTGGTCGATGGCGAGATTCACTCGCTAGCCGTTTCGTGGGATTCAACACACGGTGATTGGGCCGTCTATATTGATGGTAATTTAATCGAATCTGGGACAGGGTTTAACCAAGGTGTCGCGCTTGATACCACCAACGGTCAATTTGTATTCGGCCAGGAGCAAGATGGATTAAACACCGGCTACGATGCGGATCAATATTTTTCCGGCACCTACTACGACGTTAGAATTTGGGACAACGTCCGTTCCGAGGCCGAAATAGCGCTAAATTATCAATCAAAGTTAGATCTTACAACGGCTGAAGCCGCGTCCATTGGGTTGGTAGCGAACTGGCAGATGGACGGTTTCAATGGTTCCAATCAAATCGTCGACATTGTTTCCGAAAGCGGCACGCCAAATCGGTTGAGTATCGCCCACGCAAGCGGCGCGGGATTTACTACGAGCGTACCAGTCGAAGATCTACATATTCTTGAAAATGCCGCCAACGGGACGTCAGTCGGTTACGTGATGCCAGCCGTACCTGATGGTACAAACGACGTGGCGACCGATGGTTTATTTTTAGAAGCTGCTGATCCGGGTAGTTTTCAAAGCTACACCAGCGTTAGTCCGCTTGGAAACTGGTCGGTGGAAGCCGGGCAAGTTGTACTAGCCGGCTCGGTATGGCAGTCGACCCCGCTTGGCGGCCGTTCGATCGAACTCGCGGCGAGTGTCGGTGGCACGATCACTCAAGATCTCACCACTGTCGTGGGGCAGACCTATCAAATTCTATTCGTGGAATCTGGCGATTGGACCGGAGATTCTACCCTTGGATACCGCGTGTCCGCGGGCGGCAATTCTCAGGATTTCGTCGCCCAACAGCCAGACGGCTGGAGCTACACGAACATGCTCTGGACCGATCGCAGCGTCACATTCACTGCGACAGATACCACAACGACATTGAGTTTCGCTTCGTTAGAAGCGGGCTCCTCTGCAGCGGTTATCGGTGACATTCGAGTTGTTGAGGTTCCCGATGCGGTGCAACAGATTCTCAATAACGATGTTAGTCTGAGCTACAACGCAGCAACAGATAAATTTTACCGACTGTCGGCGGTGTCTAGTAGCGGCACAAATATCCACAACACCGTTGGCGATGCCATTCAGGGTGGCGTTTTGAACGGCGTTGTAGGCAATCTAGCGACTATCCGCTCGGACGCTGAAAACGATTTTCTACGCCAAATGCTGCTCGAAGCAGGAGAAACGGGGGCATGGATTGGCGCAACTGATTCCGCCAGCGAAGGCTCTTGGACGTGGGAAGATGGATCAGGCGACACGTTTTATTCGGGCGGCTCAGCTGCGCCCGGATTCTATGAGAACTTCGGCACATCTGAACCAAACGGCGGCTTGGCGGAAAACTACGGCGAGTTAGTCGCGCTGGATGGCGCTTGGAATGACCTGCCTGGTTCAAGCTTTCGGCATTGGATTACGGAGTGGGATGCCAGCGAAGTCCTTTCTAATTTCACGTTTGCATTTTCCGTCGGTGGGGACGCTGGCGGTCGTTTCGCCATAGATAGTAGCTCAGGCGAAATCACGGTAGCCGACGGTTCCTTGCTCGATTATGAAACTAATATGTCGCACGATGTCACCGTTGAAGTCACAGACGCGGCGGGCAATATCGTCAGCGAAATGATGACCATCCAGATCGACAATAGACCGGAAGTCGCGCACACGGTGCCAGGCGCGTTAAGTATTGCAGAAGACAGCATTTTAACGTTTTCAAGCGGCACCTCGACTGAAGTAAGCGTTGGCGACACCGTAGGTAGTACGGACGTTCTACTCGAGGTTAGCCTATCGGTGAATAATGGGGTGCTGAATTTATCCGGCTTGACTGGAATAACGATCATTGACGGCGCTGACGGCAGTAACGCGCTGACGATTAATGGCACCGAATCCAATATTAATGCCGCATTAGACGGCATGACATTCACCTCAGAACTTAATTTCAACGGCAGTGTAACTTTAGAGATGTCCACTGCCTTGTCGGTCGATTTATCGGGCCATTACACCTTTGATTCTGCCACCGTAAGCGGTTCTACCGTCAACGATCAAGCGACTGCTTCGCCGCACAATGGCACCCTAAATGGTGGTGCCTCGATTTTTAACGATCCGATTAGAGGTGACGTGCTGAGCCTTGATGGAGCCGGCGATTTTGTACAAATTAACGGCTTAATCGACCAACCGTCCGACGTCACGCTTTCCGCGTGGATAGACGCGACAAGCACGGATACGTTCGGCGCTGTTGTGATCTCGATGGGACTGAGTCCGGCCCTGTATCTGGAAGCCGACGGGCGCTTGACTGGTTATTACGAATCCGGTGGCGCCAATAATGAGTTCACCACCACCGAAAGTATTCTCAACTCAGGTTGGCGGCATGTCGCCCTGACTATCGACGGTGCGACCCAAGAGATTCAGGTCTATTTAGATGGCCAGCTGGTTGGGGCGTACTCAGGTAGCGGTCCAATCGAATACGACAATAGTCCGAATACCTATATCGGTAGAGCGGGAAATGGACTAACGGGTTTCGATTTCGGCGGTAGCATTGATGAAGCTCGTATCTACGGTCGAGCATTATCAGTCGATGAAATAGCCGTTCTTGCGAGCGATCGCGCCGCCGTGACCAATACGGTTGCAATCTCCGTAGACTCAGAAAACGATGCACCAACATTCGATGTCGGTGATGGCGTGTCCTTAGTGTCGGCGACCATGAACGGATTCGGCGACAGCATCGTCCAGCCAGACGGCAAAATTGTTGTTTTAGGGCGCGAATCGAATGACTTCTCGGTGCGTCGCTTCAATGTTGATGGCTCGCTAGATACTAGTTTTGGCACTGCCGGTGTTATCACATTCGATGTTCAAGGTTCAGACGAACCGTCAACAATAGCCTTGCAACCAGATGGCAAGATTCTGGTCGGCGGCTATTGTTGACGGTTCGTCTGAACCTTGAACATCGAATGTGATAACACCGGCAGTGCCAAAACTAGTATCTAGCGAGCCATCAACATTGAAGC
>JBCCFA010000357.1:0-4800 GCA_039029975.1 Pseudomonadota bacterium | reverse complement strand
TAGCTAACCAATATTCATTTGGCGAGCTACGCATTACGCATGAGCAAAATTTGGTATTCGCAGATGTATTAGAACGCGATTTATACGAACTGTGGACCGCCTTAGACGAACTTAATTTAGGTGAACCAAACAGTGGATTGGTGAGCGACATTATTGCCTGCCCAGGACTAGATTACTGCAACTTGGCAAACGCCCGTTCTATTCCCCTTGCCCAAGCGCTAAGTGAAAAATTCGGTGATCACGCCTTGGCTGAAGAGATTGGCCCCTTATCGATAAAAATATCCGGTTGTGTGAACGCATGTGGACATCATCACGTGGGCCATATCGGCATACTTGGTGTGAGCAAAGGGGATAAAGAATTTTTTCAACTAACGCTGGGCGGCGAAGCAGGCGACGCGCCTGCAATCGGCCAGCGGCTCGGACGTGCCGTTGCACAAGCTGAAGTCATTCAGCAGATTGAGTCCATCATTGCTCATTACCGGGAAATTCGCGAGCCCAATGAAACCTTTGTTGCTTGCGTTCGCCGACTCGGCGTTGACCCGTTTAAGGAGGTGGCCAATGCAGTTAATCGTTGAAGGACGCTTCGTCTCGAATGATTGGCGGGATGGTGAATTAGCGGACGTCGATGGCAAGTGGCCGACGGTCGTAACGCTAGAGAATATTGTTCCGGCGCAATTGTCGGAAATATGGTACCCGCGAAACGCGTTGGGTTTATTAGTGAGTAACGAAACGCGAGTCGCCGATTTATTCAATTTTTTTAGTTCTGTTGGACTATTTGTTGTCGCATTTCCGAGTCTCGTGGACGGGCGGGGATTCTCAACAGCAGTTAACTTGCGTCGGTTGGGTTTTAATGGCGAGATTCGTGCGCGCGGTGAATTAATTCCGGATCAATATCATCACGTGAAGGCTTGTGGGATCGATAGCATTGAAATTACGCCAGATCTTTCGGAACGTCATAGCGAGTTGGAATGGCGCAAAGCCTGGCAGAGATTTCCGTCTCGGTATCAATTGAAAACGACCGGCTCGTCTTCCATTGTGGCTCGGCGTCACCGTGGACTTACAGCTGCGGAAACTGCACAAACTCAGCGCGCTTCGTAAACAAGGTTTTACGTTTAGGTTTTCGGTGCGGGCGTGCCGCTACCAATTCGTTCCGCGAAATCCTTGCGCGTATTTTCATGTGGAAAATCAGTTGCCGGCACCGGCAGCTTTAGCGCTTCACAAATTGGTCCCCAGCCGTCTTCTGGTTGCCATTCGAACGACCTATCGGATAGCGCCAATTCCCGCACCCGTGCGTTGTGCGCCCGATAGCCTGCAATCATTTGTTCTTTGGTTGGTGAAAGTAAATCTTCAATGTCCACGCCTTTTTTGAACAAGGCACAAGCCATATCCCGCCAGGGCGAATCTTCCGCTTGCTGAGTGGCCGGCAAAACGGTTTTGACCACGCTCGCGTACCAAGTTTCCTCGTCCGATCGAGTCGACAAAAGTATCGGCGCATCGGGAAAAACTGCGGCCATAGAGTCCCAGAATAACGATGAGGGCCAATCGGTGGCCGCAACGTAGTTGGATAGAAATTTAGTCCAATCGGGTACGGCGCCCTCTGCCGCGGCTTGCCAAACCGGCGCATCATCCGGCCGTTCGAATAGTTCGTGCATGTGATAACAACGGCCGTTTAACAATTATTGGAGAGCTGCTTGCAGAGAGGTGGTACCCGTTCGCGGGTAGCCTGCGCCGATTAGTTTTATAGTCGTAATGGGATTTCTCCAAACGGTGTTACATCGCGATTGCGCAGGCTAATTGTAATCGTTTTAAGTTGTTCGGGATTAACTTAAACTCTGCTTCACCAATAAGACAATCAGCAGGGGGAGACTATGTCCTTAACATTGGCCTGTGCGTTTGCAACATCACTAGATTCGCCAGATCACACTCGAATCGCCGAAGAGCTAGGTTATCAACGCGCCTGGTTTTACGATTCGCCGGCATTGTATCCTGATGTTTGGGTACAGCTATGCCGAGCGGCAGAAAAAACCTCGACGATTGCATTAGCGCCGGGCGTGTTGGTTCCGCATCTGCGTCACCCCATGGCGACTGCAGCCGCCATTGGTACCTTGGTTGATGCCGCGGGGGAAGATCGTGTGGCAATTGGCATTGGTACTGGATTTACCGCGTGCGTTGCCATGGGTCAGCGGCCGTTAACCTGGAAATATCTGCGTAGCTATGTTGAAGTTCTGCGGGGATTACTCAAAGGTGATGAAGTTGAATGGGAAGGCAGCGCCATACGTATGATGCATTGGCCCGGTTATGTTGCAACACGCCCAATTGATGTGCCTTTTGTATTCGCCGCCGGTGGCCCCAAAGGTATTGCTGTTTCGAAAGAAATGGCCGAAGGCGTGTTGGGTGTGGCTATGCCTATTCCCGACTTTGATTGGAGCATCGTCTTAACACTGGGCACAGTTTTGGAAGACGGTGAAGATCCAAATAGCGAACGCGTACTTGATGCGGCCGGCCACGGGGGCGCGGTGTTATTCCACTATGCGGTTGAACACGATATGTTGGATATGATTGTTGGTGGCGAGGAATGGTTAAAATCTTATGAATCAGTTCCAAAAGCGACAAAACATCTCGTTATGCATGATGGTCATTTAGTCGGTATCAATGAGCACGACAAACCTTATGTCACCGGAGAAATGCTTGCGAACAACGGCGTCGCTATGGATCGTGGAGCATGGCGCGAACGACTAGCCCAGTTTGAAGAACAAGGCGCAACGGAGATCGCTTATCAACCGGCGGGTTCGGACATTCCAAGAGAGTTAGAAGCGTTTGCGTCGCTAATGAATTAACGTACAAAGGCTGGTCTAGGCTAGATAAGCGCGTCTTCAACAGCTTCACAGATCAGATTCATACGTTCGGATAACGGTCTCGGTCGATTGGTGTCCGCCCATTGCCGGGCGGTCTTGGGCAATGTTTCGTTCGAAAAAAACTGCTTGAATTTATCTTGTAACACCTGTGGCGGATCGGGCGGCGAATAAAACGCGGCAATGCCCGCATCTGCTGCGCGATGGGCGTTCATCAATTGTTCGATTTGTATCGGTAGCAAGAATTGCGGCGTCCCGCCAATTGCGAATGTATTTAACGTACCTGCGCCCGCGTGAGAAATCGCGAAGTCAGCTTCACTGGCGACGGCGGAAAGCGCAAGTGGTTTTGTGGAGAAACTGAGTCCACCTGTCTGATATTTCTTTAATTGCCCAATTCCGAGTCTCGGGATGTATGCGATTACGCTCGCTTTTAAGCGGCCAAGCACGGTTAAGATAAAATCTAAATAAGGATAATTTATCTTTAAATAGGCAAATATCTTTGGGCCCTCAGCAAGAGGCCATTTTGGTTGCTGACCAATCGAGTCGTCGGTCAATGTACCGACGTAGTTTACGTCGGATCTTGGACCATACACGTCTAGCGCTGGAAAAGAACTCACGAATTTCCCACAACCCGCATACAGATCTTTTATTCCACTAATTTCAGGCGCGTCGAACTTTCGCAGTACCTTGTTGATCGTGGTCGTGCATGAATACTCTTGCCTCTGGAGCTGGTCCTGGTTTTTTTTCTTGTCCCAGTATGCGTAAACCGGCACCGGAGTTAGGGCTGGCACAGTACTGAAGCTCGATTCGACGCTAATTGATGGCAGGCTTAAACCTTGCGCCGCTAGCCGCGCGGTGGGCGCATGGTTGAACACTAAACAATCGGCAGCAATAGTATCGAAGGTGTAACGCCACGCTCGACAAATTGATTCCAATCCTGAGGCGTCGCTAAACCCGAACTGCGAAAGCGCGTCAACGAAGTTTATCGCGGGCGGCGCGCTTTTTGGAGTTTGCGCCCAACAGGGTGCTTGAATTGCTGTGAACCGATTGTCCGGATCGACTTGATGAATTCGCGATACGTCGCGCAGAACTAGCATGGGTCGATGGCCGCGTGCAGACAGAGCCGCAGCGACTGCATGCTGGGCTACTACATGACCTAGCTCCCCCCCAAGTTCCCAAACTAACGCGACCCTAGCCACGAGTTTCTCCGTCAAGGGCGGCTTCAATCAAGTCGCATGCAAGGGCAACCCGATCAGCCATAGGGGGCGTTTCCCGCTCACTCGCCCATTTTTTCGTAGCGGACTGAATTTCCTGATCAGCGATGAAGTCTTTCAGCATATTTTTTAGCAGAGTCGAGTTACCTTGGAGGGGAAATACATGTCCCAATTGATGTTGCTCAACACGTTTGCTGAACATCATTTGTTCCACGGTAAGTGGAATACAAAAAACGGGGATACCAGCATCTATACAAACATTTACGGTACCGGTACCACCGTGACAAATTGCATGCGTGCACTCCTCGACAACGCGCGAGAGTTGCAACGGCTTGTCGGTGAGAAAAAGCGAACGGCTGCTGAATTTTTTTCTCTGTGTTTCTGACAACTGGGGTACGAAAGCGCAGATGCTGGCCGCAAGCTTCGATAGTCTTTCAAGCAAAATATCTAGGTGTTCGAACTTTGGTTTCAGGTAAGCAAAAATTTTAATCGCGCTCTCGTTGGGCCACTGCGGTGGCGATCCCAAGGACGCATCGCTAATAGCATCTATATACCTGTGTTCTGGCCGGTTGCCATAAACATCGAAGTCAGGTTTTTCGCAAAAGATTGTGTGGTGAGATCTAAATATCTCATCGAGCGAGCTTAAGGATTTAGAGCCAATGTTTTCTAGCGCTTTATTGGCGTTTGATAAACAGTGAGAGTAGCTCGTGGCCATCCGCTTTTTGGTGTCCGGC
>JBCCFA010000356.1:0-4825 GCA_039029975.1 Pseudomonadota bacterium | reverse complement strand
GTCGAAGGAAGGCATTGACAACATCGTTCTAGAAAAGCATTCGCGAGAGTACGTTGAAGCGCGGATTCGCGCTGGTGTGCTGGAAACGAGCACGGTTGATTTGCTTGATCAGGCTGGCGTCGGGCGGCGCATGCACGCGGAGGGCCTGGTCCACGACGGTTTCAGTATTGCATTTAATGATCAGGTACGACGCATCGATATGGCTGCCCTAACCGGTGGTCATACTGTCATGATCTATGGCCAGACGGAGATTACAAAGGATCTGTTTGATGCCAGATTCGCCAATAGTGGTAATGTCGTTTGCGAAGCAGACAACGTCCAAATTCATGACTTCGATACTCATTCACCAAGAATTACGTTTGCAAAAGACAATGCCCACCACGAAGTTCAATGCGATCTAATCGCCGGATGCGACGGTTTTCATGGTATATGCCGTTCTTCGGTGCCTCGCGATGCCATTAATGAGCTGGAGCGGGTTTATCCGGTAGGTTGGCTCGGCATACTCTCCGATACACCGCCGGTGGATGAGGAACTCATTTATGTAAACCATGAAAACGGTTTTGCCCTTTGCAGCATGCGCTCGAAAATCCGTTCCCGCTATTACCTGCAGTGTGCGCTGGATGAAAACATCGACGAATGGGCTGACGATCGGTTTTGGGATGAATTAAAGCGTCGACTACCAGCCGACAAAGCTGACTTACTGGTCACGGGTCCCTCGATCGAAAAAAGTATTGCCCCGCTGCGGAGTTTCGTAAGTGAACCGATGCGGTTTGGCCAATTATTTTTAGTCGGTGACGCCGCGCATATCGTGCCGCCAACAGGCGCCAAGGGTTTGAACTTAGCGGCGCGCGATGTGCGTAATCTGTGGCGTGCCTGTCGAGCGTTTTACGAAGAAAATGACCCAGGATTATTAAATGCCTATTCGCAAACCTGCCTAAAAGAAATTTGGCGAGCTGAACGTTTCTCTTGGTGGTTTACCGGCATTACGCACAAATTAAGTGAAGAAGCTTTCGATCGCGGCATTCAGCTTGCCGAACTCGACTACTTTACGAGTTCCGTAGCGGGAAAGACAACGATAGCCGAAAACTATGTGGGGCTCTTTGAGTACTGAGTAATTAGCAGCAAAAAAAGGCCGAGGGATAAAAAAATTGGCCAACTCAGATGAGCTGCAGAAGCTATTCAAGCGCAATCTAGAAGTTGATGCGAAAAGCATTTCAAATGCGCCTTAACAACGGCACGACTCACCGGCCTTGAGCTATCGCATAGACGAGGCGGTTAGAATAAAACTCTCCGTTCTATTTTCTCTTTAAGTTGCGCATGGTTCTCATCATTGATCGTATTCAATAGTTGGTCTTTTTTTGAGTAGTCGTCAAAAAATACCCTAAATACGCTGATAATAACGATCGATGGGCAAAAGTCGACAACGTTGCCTGTGCATTGTGTTGCGTTGTCGGCGCGTTATAACATGGGGGAATTCTAACCGGAGTATTCTTATGTCGCGCCGCCGCATGTTCTTTAATGCATTTACGATGAATTGTATCGTGCATCAATCGCCAGGCTTATGGGCGCGCGAAGACGATCGCATGGTCGATTACAAAAATATTGATCACTGGCTAAATTTGGCGAAGCTTTTGGAACGCGGTCGATTCGACGCGTTTTTCCTCGCCGACGTGTTGGGCACTTATGACGTTTACACCGACAGCCCCGCGCCCTCGTTTGAGAACGCGATTCAGGCGCCGGTTAACGACCCCATGCTGTTGATTCCGGCTATGGCCACCGCAACGGATCACATTGGATTCGGTTTCACGAGTTCTATTTTACAGGTTCATCCCTATACCTTTGCGCGCTATATCTCCACGCTTGATCATTTAACGAAAGGCCGTGTGGCGTGGAATATTGTCACGTCCTATCTGGAGAGTACCGCCCATGGCTTAGGATTAGATAGTTTGCCAGACCATGATGTGCGTTACGAAATGGCTGATGAGTTCTGCAAGATTTGTTATCGGCTGTGGGAGGACAGCTGGGCAGACGATGCCGTGTTGAATGACCGAAAAAATAGTAGATACGCTGACGCTTCCCGCATTCGGAAAATTATTCATGAAGGAAAACATTTTCGCATGCGCGGCCATCATTTGTGCGAACCGTCACCGCAGCGCACGCCCGTGTTATTTCAGGCCGGTACTTCTGATCGCGGCACCGACTTCGCTGCCGAACATGGTGAGTGCATTTTTATCGTGGGCTCGCGGCCTGAGATAGATGGCAACTACATGAAGGTCATCCGCGAAAAAGCCAAAAAGCGCGGACGTAACCCCGAAGACATCCTTGGATTCGCCTACATCAAGGTCATATTGGGTGGTACTGAAGCAGAGGCGCAAGCGCGTTACGAAGAATATATGGATCAAGTGAGTTTTGAGGGCGCGTTAACTTTAATTGGGGGTTGGAGCGGCGTTGACCTAAACGGGCTCGAACCAGATCAACCCGTTGAGTACATTAAAACGAATGCGATAAGAACATTTCTTCAAAATTTTACGACCGCAGACCCCACTCGCGAGTGGACTGTTAACGATATTGTTCGCTATGTCGCAATCGGTGGACCTGGCCCGGTATTAGTTGGCACGCCAGAGCAAATTGCCGACGAATTGGAAAACTGGGTAGATGCTGGTATGGATGGTTTTAACATGTCCTTTTCTGTTATGCCGGGCTCTTTCGAAGAATTTATCGACGAGGTTGTGCCGATTCTGCAACAGCGTGGACGTATGCAGCGGGACTATCGGGAAGGCACGATGCGCGAAAAACTGTTTCCGCATATTGGTGCGCGGCTTCACTCGCCGCACCCGGCGGCGTTGAGTCGGACGCCCTGGTAACCGATAGCGCGAAACGAGCGCGCGCGAATTTTTTCCGTTCCGTGTTGCGAAACACCGCTTAAGAGTTCATCTGCTAACAGTTTGCGATCGATATTCGTACTTCGATCATTCAGTGTTTCTCGCATTCTAAATCGCCGAGCCAATGACAGGTCAATGCAGTAAATCGAGCCCAATAATCCGTCACAGAAATCGGCCGCGGAAATAGTATTTTCGATTCCGGCGTTCACCAACTGAGGTAGTATAATTCGCGGAGCCACCCCGGCATTCACTCACTTTCCAACGAGCAAAACACTTGTCGCAAACTAACGGGCGCGGAATGCAAATATTCGTCGCGCTTTCTACCACTACTTCAATCCAAGCCCTAGTAACAATGGCATCGTTAGCGGTCGCCGTGTTTGGTCCGCAGGCGGCACGAGATATCGGCGTCGCGCCCGAATCCATCGGTATTTACGCGTCATTAACCTATGTTGGCGCCATGTTGGGTTCATTGCTCGCCGGTGGTTTCATCTTACGTTACGGGCCCATTCGATTTTCGCAATACGCGATGCTGTTGTGCGCAATTGGCCTATTGATCTGCGTCGGTGGGCAGTGGTGGTGGTTTGTCATCTCGGCGCTTGTCTTTGGTCTCGGTTATGGGCCAACCACCCCCGCAAGTAGCCATATTTTGTCTCGTCATACCCCTAGTGCAAACTGGTCCCTGTTGTTTTCAATTAAACAAACGGGCGTGCCGCTAGGCGGTGTTTTAGCGGGACTATTGATTCCTTATCTGTTGCTTTTCTTCGATTGGAAAGAGGTGGCGGTGATCGTGGCTGCACTAATTACGACGGGAATCTTGTTGTTACAACTCGTTCGACGCCGCTATGACAGCGAGCTCGTGCCGGATCAACCGCTTGTCGCTGGCAATATCGTCGCCCCGTTGCGGCTCGTTTTCACCAACGCTAAATTACGATTTCTCGCGGTTAGCTCCTTTTTCTTCTCGTCCACGCAACAGTCATACGTTTATTACTTGGTCACCTATTTAGAAGTAGGACTTTCTTGGTCTACACAAGCTGCGGGACTAGCGCTGTCGGTACTCGGCATCAGTGCGACCGTGGGGCGAGTAGGTTGGGGCGCAATTGCAGATGCGCGTGGCAACTCGCGCCAGGTGTTAGCGATTCTGGCCCTTGGCATGGGTGGCGCGGCGATGGTGACCGCAAACTTTCATGACGGGTGGGCACCGGCGTTGGTTTTGTTCGTTTGCGCGATATTTGGCGCCACTGGCGCGGCCTGGAACGGGATCTATATTGCTGAAATTACCAGAAGCGTTGAACCAGATCAGGTAGGTCATGCAACGGGTGGTGGCTTATTCGTCACGTTCGCTGGCGTCATGATTACGCCGCCATTGTTCGGTTTGTTAGCCGAGATTAGTGGTGGCTTCAAATTTCCGTTTCTAGTGATAGGGATTGCACCGCTGTTGATCGGGATGGTGCTAATTTTTCGGCGCTAAGGGCAGGAGGGACGAAGGGACACTGCGCAGTATTACAGTTTAGGATTGATCGCGGTCGCTAAACTGTAATACAGCGCACTGGGGCCCTAGCGTTTATCCTCTCACGTTTAGTTGCCTCATGTTGTCCTGTTGAGCGACTCAATTTAGACACCATTGCTTTATAGAGTACCTGGTTATCTACATAGCCAGAGATTGCTCGCCGTGCGAATTTTTATTGTCAATCCACCACATCCGGCCATTGGTAGCCGAATACCCGATGATCACTTACCGCCGCTTGGACTATTGAGTATTGGGGGGCCGTTGATTGATGATGGGCACGATGTTCATCTTTTTGACGGGGAATTTGGTCCTGTCCCAATTGCAGAGATAGTTCAAGAAATCATCAACCATCGACCAGCACTTTTATTGCTTGGGCATTCTGGTTCGACGTCTAGTCATCCGATAGCGCGCAATATCGCTCAGCAGGCAAAAAACG
>JBCCFA010000355.1:0-4864 GCA_039029975.1 Pseudomonadota bacterium | reverse complement strand
TCCACGCCCTCTTCTACTAACCACTCGTTAACTTTACCCTCGATCATCGATAAGCCCCACTTGGGCATGGTGATCGCAACAATCTCATCGCTCATTTTAGGTTTACCTATTTCGCTATTTTTCTAACCGCTGCGGTGATTTGATCCGCACTAGGAATATATAAATCTTCTAGCGCGCCGCTAAACGGTACCGGGGTATGCGGCGCGGTCACCAACTCGATTGGCGCTTCAAGGAATTCGAAGCCCTTTTGAGCAACCATTGCGGAGATATCGGTCGCCATACCGCAACGTGGTGACGCCTCATCAACAACAACTAGCTTGCCAGTGTTCTCCACACTTTCCAAAACGGTGTCTTCGTCAAAGGGTGAGGTTGTACGTGGGTCGATAATTTCACAGGCTATGCCTTCTTCGGACAGCATATCGGCCGCTTGCATGGCCATTTGTACCATCCGCCCAAGTGCAACGATGGTGACATCGTCTCCTTCTCTCACCACATTGGCTTCGCCAAACGGAATCGTATAGGACTCCTCGGGCACATCACCTTCCATCGCGTATAGCGCTTTGTGTTCACAAAAAATCACCGGGTCATCGTCGCGAATTGCTTGAATAAGCAAGCCTTTCGCATCGTAGGGTGTTGAGGGAAGCACCACTTTCAATCCGGGCACGTGTGTGAACATAGGATACAGACACTGTGAATGTTGAGCTGCTGCGCGGAACCCGGCGCCATACATGGTTCGTATGACAACCGGCGTGCGTGCTTTACCACCAAACATATAGCGGAATTTTGCCGCTTGGTTATAAATTTGATCGAAGCACACGCCCATAAAATCGATGAACATTAATTCGCAGACCGGTCGCATCCCGGCAGTAGCCGCACCAACAGCGGCGCCAACAAACGCGGATTCACTGATTGGCGTATCCATAATACGGTCGCCATATTTTCCGTATAGGCCTTTTGTTACGCCGAGCACGCCGCCCCAGGCGTCCATTTCGCCGTCGGATCCGGTACCGCCGACAACGTCTTCGCCCATTACAATGATGCTTTCGTCGCGTGCCATTTCTTGATCGAGGGCTTCATTAATCGCGTCTTGATAAAGAATATTTCTTGCCATGTTAATTTCTCCTAGTGGTAGCGGGACGCGTTAATACTTAATGTAAACGTCGGTCGTTAGATCGGCGGCGGTCGGATCCGGCGCCTCTATCGCGAGTTCTACTGCTTCATCGATTAAAGCTTGGACCTCTGCATCAATACCCGCTAGGTCGTCGTTGGTGATACTTGTTTCACTAGTCACGGTGTTGCTAAATCGTTTAATACAGTCTTTATTCTCGCGTAAATCCTTCACTTCGTTTTTCGGTCGATAATTTTGATTATCACCTTCGAAATGGCCGAAGAAACGGTCAAGTTTGCACTCAATGATGCTTGGCCCGCCGCCGCTGCGGGCCCTTTCGGTGGCCTCGCCCATTGCTTCATGTACCGCGAAAAAATCGTGCCCATCAACCGTGACGCCAGGCATACCAAATCCTACGGCGCGATCGGCAATGTTCTCGCACGAAACAGAAAACCGCGCGTCGGTCGCTTCAGCATAACCATTATTTTCGGCAACGAAGATGCAAGGTAATTCCCATACCGAGGCCAGGTTCAATGCTTCAAAAGTGGTGCCTTGGTTAGAAGCGCCGTCACCAAAAAAAGCAACGGCGACGCCGCCATTGCCTTTCATTTTTGCTGCCAACCCGGCGCCACATACTAGCGGCGGGCCGCCGCCAACAATGCCGTTTGCGCCCATCATGCCGGTATCTAAATCGGCAATATGCATTGATCCACCTTTTCCGTGGCAAGTACCGGTCTTTTTGCCGTAAATCTCTGCCATCATGCCAACGGGATCGACGCCCTTGGCGATACAATGTCCGTGACCGCGATGATTAGACGCGATGGCATCGCTCTCTTTTAAGTGGCGGCATATCCCGGTGGCGGAGGCTTCTTCTCCGGCGTAGAGATGAACGAACCCGGGAATTCCTCCCTTGGCGAATTCGACATGAACCCGATCTTCGAATTCTCGAATTACTTTCATAGTACGGTAGGCGTCGAGCAGGTCTTCGACGGAAAGGTCGGTAGGCATTCTTACTCCCCTCAATTATTGTCTTGTTGTAACACTAACGAATTCTTAACAAATGTCGCCGCTATCTCGATTAACATCGTGCCGAGCGATGGGAGGCGATTACAGATGCGTAGGCTAGCAAGCCTCGCGGGTTGACGCACTAGTTTCTTAAAAGGTCGGAATCTGTCGCCGCTTCAGCCGGCGGACGCGTGGGGGCGGTCATCGGTATTCGCTTGGTCGGCTTCGGGGTTGGCAGTGTTGTTATAAGATGCCCGAAAACTCAAGGGAAAACTGACCCTTACGGTAGTTCCGACATGCCGCTCGCTATTCATGCTAATGGGCCAGCCAAAACGATCGGTGAGCCGCTTAACCAAGCTCAAACCAATCCCGTGCCCGCTTTCCACCGAATGGTCCATGCGAAAATACGGTTCAAAAACCGCTTGTAGCTTTTCTGCTGGAATACCGATGCCGCTATCGGCGATTTCGACGTATTTATCGCCCACCGTGACCGTCACTCCCCCTTGTTCGGTGTAGGCGCAGGCATTTCTGATTAGATTGCCAAAAACTAAGCCCAGCATTTTTTCTGACGCTTGCAAATGCAGCACGTAATTCTGCTTGAAGACTATGTTGAGATTTTTTTCTTGATAGAGTGTTTTCGCATTGGCAAGCTCAACTTTCACGATATCGTTAATCGATACCTGCTGTTGTTCAAGACCTGTCTCATTTTCGCGTGCGAGTAGCAATAGGGCGGAGGTGAGTTCTTCCATGTCTTTGGCGGCGCGATTGATCTTTTCAACCAGCGATTGCGTTGTCTGATTAAGATCGTCTCTTTTTAGAAGTACGTCGGACGCAATGCGAATCACAGTCAAGGGGCTGCGGAGCTCGTGCGACGTTTCGCGCGTAAACGTTCGTTCTCTATCAAGGAAGCTGTTCACGCGATCGATAAGATGATTGAGCGCACGTGATAAAGTTCGCGCTTCATCATCAGCCGAACGGGAATCTTGAAAAGTTTTTAATGCTAGACGATTGTCCGTTTCGACGTTCAGATTTCTAACTTCACGGGCAAGTTGAACCACTGGAGAAACGGCGCGGCGAGCCAACCGGTAAGCGAACCACGCTGAGCAGTACAAAACGATTAGCATTAGGGCGAGCGGCGCGATGCCAAAATAGGTAGCTAGCTCACGTACATTGTCTGCATCAAATACTAAATAAAGTCGTTCTCCATTCTCTTCAGAGACCTGAACCACCCGATGGCCAACGGCATCGTCTAATTCGTGAATGCCCCTAGCGAGTCCGGTAAATTCTTCGGGGATAGTCTCCGGCTTTGTGACATCAAACACGTAGCCGATCAAGGTATGGGTATTGGGCGCATCAGTATCGTCTTCAATATTGCGCCGCGCCCAAAAGTAATCAGTTTCTTTTTGCAAAGCAGACACGATGAGAATTTCGCGAATCGCAAATTCCGCGAGGTATACGCCCATGATGGCTGTCGCGCTGATAATCGCTAACTGAAGTAAGAACGCGCGCCACAGGCGGCGACTAATCCGTGGGTTAGCTCGCGGCGTCATCGCTTAGACGAAATCCGATATTGTGTACTGTATGAATAAGCGGCCGGTTAAACGGTTTGTCGATCGCTTTTCGAAGGTTGTACATGTGACTACGCAAGGCGTCACTGTCGGGCGGTAGCTCCCCCCAGATCTCTCGCTCGATATCGCGTCGAGCAACAACGTGCGGGGAATTGCGGAGTAGTAAATGCAATATACGAATACCGATAGGTGTTAGTGCAATTTGTTTGGTGTCGCGGTGGACTTGCATCGCAGATACATCTAATTTGAGATCGGCAACTTCAAGTACATTCGCCGCCGGTTCTCGGCGGCTTCGCGCGATGAGCGCTCTTACACGCGCTACTAGCTCTTCGACATCAAAAGGTTTCACCAAGTAATCATCGGCACCGTGCTGAAAACCAGTGAGTTTGTCGTCTAGCGTGTCTCTTGCTGTCAGCATGATGATGGGAAGATTATTTTGTTTTGACGCGCGGATGCGTTGACATACCTCGAGCCCGTCAAGGCCAGGCAACATGAGGTCCAAAATGACGGCATCGAAATTTTCGTTTGACTCGAGCACTTCAAGCGCGCCTAAGCCGGTAGCGCTGTGTTTCGTGGTAAATCCTTGGGTGGCAAGGAAATCACTCACGACTTCTGCAATATCACGATGATCTTCCACTAAGAGTATTTTTGCTTGATTCATAAGCTGCGTCAGACCTGGCATTAACGATGATAGCCTATCGGGAGCCCCTGCTTCATCTAGACTCACTAAAGACTCCCACTCTTAAGACCAAGAGATTCGGTTGAAAGTTCTAGAACGATATTGCGCTGCACCAATTAGTAACAAGTATTCAGTCGCACGCTCTAGCTTTGTTGCGAAGTTCGTGTGCGCCATTGCTAAGAATCGATGGGCAAAAAACGCGCGAAAAAAAACCCCGCGGCAAAGCGCGGGGTTTTCTGATGGGGAGGACGGCGAAGTTTAGCCAGCCGATGCCCGTTGCGTGTTAGGCCCGATGATCTTATCCGTATGATTTGGCCACACCTTCTCGGTGAGTAATTCAATGCTGCGCATCAAGGCCGTATGCGGCATGTGGTTGTATAGAAACATCCAGAAGTAATCCACCGGTAACTCTTTAAACAACTTCTCTAGCTTACGGTTCACCGTATCCGGCGTGCCGTGGATCACCAAGCCCGCTTCCGAGATGGCCTCAAACGTGGACGGCGG
>JBCCFA010000354.1:0-4872 GCA_039029975.1 Pseudomonadota bacterium | reverse complement strand
GTCGGACAATCTTGGGCCGGGAATATATCGCGGCGCCGAGTTGATTGAACATAGTGATTACGAGGTGACCCCAGGCGAGAAAAAATCTGGGCCGCCGCATGTGCCACAAGAATATCGACTTGGACCGACAGAGTTTCCAATGAAAATGGTCGAATCGAATGGCGCTGAAGGCATGGCGCATTTCGAGCACAGTTTGCGCGGTCCTTAGTCGCCAATTTGACACAGGCGACTTCGATTTGAGCAGCCCCACTTAAGGCGCGTGTTTTTAAGCTCGTTTCACATTTACATTCGCAGTGTTTAGTAATAAATATCAGCGTAGCGATAAAAAAACTTCGGTTTCCACAGATTAAATGCCCTCGAAAAAGTAAATAATTTGGCTTGGGGACTAACAAACCTCGACTATACTTAACATCTAATCTTGGTGTTAACCACAATACCCGCATGACCTTACTGATTTTATTTTTTTCGATCTCGATTGTTGTGTCTTTCCTGTGCTCCATTTGGGAGGCGGTATTGCTCAGCGTCACACCTTCATTCGTAAATAGTTCTCGCGAAGAGGGCCTTTATGTTGGTCATAAGCTGACGGAATTTACCGAAGATATTGATCGTCCTTTGTCAGCGATTCTCACACTTAACACCATCGCACATACCGTGGGCGCTATTGGGGTGGGGGCGCAAGCGTCGAAAGTGTTTGGGACGGAATCCGGGTTAGCGTTACTCGGCATGCAAATCGGATGGGAATCGATCATCGCTGCGGTGATGACGCTCGCTATATTAGTGTTGTCTGAGATCATTCCAAAAACGATTGGTGCTAACAATTGGCGGGAATTGGCGCCGTTCGCGGTGCGCAGCATCGATATTCTAATGAAGATTTTGAGTCCTTTCGTATGGTTGAGCCAGGGCATTACCGCTCGGCTTAAATCGGATAAGAACAAAAGCGTTTATAGTCGCGCAGATTTTTCGGCGATGACAAACGTGGCCGAGCAATCGGGCGCGCTGGCAGATAGCGAATCGACGATCATTAAAAATCTATTGCGCCTTCACGAAGTTTCAGTCAACGACATCATGACACCGCGCACGGTGATGGTTACCGCCAATGAAGACACGATTGCGCGAAATTTCTACAAAACTAAGAGCGGAAATTTGCGCTTTAGCCGCATACCTGTATACCAGGAAACAGAAGACAATATTACCGGTTACGTATTGAAAGATGATATTTTGGTTCGATTGGTTGAGAGTGACGAAGAGCTGCCGTTAAAAGAATTGCGTCGCGATATTTTGCATGTGAAACCAAACTTCCCGCTACCGGAAATGTTTGAACTGCTTACGCAAAAACGTGAGCACATTGCGATTGTCTCAGATGATTACGGCAGTTTAGTTGGTCTGGTCACGATGGAAGATGTCGTCGAGACCTTACTGGGGCTAGAAATTGTTGATGAGATGGATGCCGTTGCGGATCTGCAGCAGCTTGCACGTCGAAGATGGGAAGAACGGGCTAAACGAATCGGGCTAATCGAGTAATTTCCACGGCCAAAAAGACCCGTTAGTGGTTGCGGCCGGGCTAAACTTTCGCTGAGCTAGGTCGATAATATTGGCATACCGTCCTACGTCGAGAATGTTATGACCGCCTCAAACGCCGTTCAATCTGCCGGATTCTCATTTGTTGAATCTTTGGCAGAAGAACTATCTACTGGAACCATAGAACTTCCCGCATTTCCAGATATTGTGATTAAAATTCGTCGCGCCTTAGAAGACGACAATTGCACTATTGATACCATATCGCAGCTGCTTAGCTCAGAACCGGCGCTGGCAACGCGCATGCTGCAATTGGCAAATTCGGCCGCGCTTCGGCGAGGACCGGATCCAGTTACTGAGGTCGGCATTGCGATCAATCTTTTGGGGCGCGACATCGTCCAGAATTCCGTTATGGCTTATGCCATGCGCCAAATGAAACAAACGCAAAAACTTAAAACTGCACAACCTTATTTAGAATCGGTTTGGCGGGAAGGGGTGAACATTGCCTCGGTTTGTCATGTGTTGGCGAAAAAATTCACCAAGCTCAGTGCCGACCAAGCCTTATTGGCGGGGCTCCTACATGGCGTGGGCAAGTTGTATATTTTATCTAAAGCGGAACAGTACCCAGATTTGTTTGCAGATGAAGAATCGCTGCTCGGATTACTAGCCGAGTGGCATTGCCCAATCGGTGAATCAATTATCGAAAGTTTAGGCTTTGGTGATGAATTAGCGCATGCGGTGGGTAATTATCAAGATAACTTAAGGGAACATGAGGGCGAAGTTGATTTTACCGATGTTCTTACCATCGCCTATCAAGTTGCCGGATTGCTAAACGACGAAGAGAATTTTGAAATGCACTTGGCTGACGTTCCGGCAAGCCAGTACTTCGCTACTTCTATACATGACTTTTTTGAAATTCTGCACGAGTCTCAAGAACATATCGATTCGCTAAAATCGGCGCTCGGCGGTTAGCGTGTCTTTACTAATCCGAATTATTTTCCGTTAGGTAGTGATAAACAGCGGCGAAGTCGTTGTCTGCGTGTCCATGTAATTGGGCAAGTCGATAAAGTTCTTTTGCCGAATTCGCTATCGGCATAGCGACATCATTTTCGTACGCGGCCTGAGTGACTAGGGCCATATCCTTATTCATCCATTTCAGCGGGAAGTCAGCTTCAAGTTCGCCGTCCAAGATTTTCGGTTTTTTTATGGCGAGATAGGGCGGTACCATCGGTGTGCCAAGTAAGGCCTCGAACAATTTATCTGGTGCAATGCCCAAGGACTTACCCAACGCAACGCCTTCACTAAATGCGGCCATCGAAACACCTAGCATATGATTCAGCACTAGCTTAAACGCACCGGCAGAACCATGGTCGCCGAGGTGCACTGTTTTGGCACCCATTACATCAAGTAGTGGTTGCGCGCGTTCGAGCAAGTCGCTCGGTCCGCCCACAAGAAAAGTCAGCTCGCCCGATGCAGCCGGTGCTTTACTACCGGCAACCGGTGCCTCTAAGAACTTACACCCTTTTTCTTCAGCGGCGGTCGCTAGCGCTGTCGACTCAGAAGGACCGATGGTTGAGCAATCAACCCAAATGGCATCTGCGGCTAACCCTGCAAGAATGCCGTCGTCTCCATAGGTTACCGCTTTGATCGCGAGGGGATCGGCGACCATCGAAAAAACCAATTCAGCGTTTAAGCACGCGTCCTTGGGTGTAGAACAAAGCGTTGCGCCATTGTTTACGAGCGGCTCGCATTTGCTTGCGTCTCGATTAAATACGGATAGTGAGTGTCCCGCTTTGAGCAAATTACCAGCCATACGGCTGCCCATAATGCCCATACCAATGAAGCCAATTTTCATTTTACGCAATATCCTAGTTTTGATTAGTGTCTGTTAAACGGCATGCGCGGGACTTGACCTGCAATCACAAGTACTCTCCCGATCACAGAGCTTCGAGAAATATTAAAAGCGTGCCTTTAGCGTAACTAGCGCTCAAGATAAAATTGATTCCGTCAGCTTAAAAACAGTTAAGAACAGCGGTATCCAAGTGCGAAGCCCAGGGTGCGACGACGATTCGTGTCATGATTCATCCAGAACATTCAATGGGATTGAATGTCAAGATTTCATTAAATTTGGGCTCCGAATGTTTACTGCGCGAGTAGTGCTTGCTGCGCCTCCCAAGCGCCACGCACGTCATCCATGCTTAGGGTGGCCTGAACATTTCCATCATCGTCCATAATGTCTAAAACTTTGGGATCATCATCTGCGCGCATGCTATAGAACACGACCGCTCCTTCCGGACCACCGCCTTCGCTATGCGCATCACCGGTTCGCCCGCGATAATAACGACCCGGAGTACGGCTTTCGCGAATACTGCCATCTGGTTCGAATATTCGCAGCTCACCTTGGATAATCAGCATATTGGTTTGGGCCAAATGATTATGCATGGTCACGGTTTTGTTTGGCGCGAAACGCACGATTAGATCGACCACACTTCGCGACTCGTCGATATCTAGTAGCGATAGCTCTAAGTTTTCGATGCCAGCAAAGGGCAGCCAAGTGATCTCATCGTCATACAGATTACATCCGGCTTCGAGGGCTTTAAGGTTGGCGCTCATTATTGTTCTCCAAAAAGGGACTTTGTAACGATAGGGTACAACAAAAATGTGTTGATATAGCACCCGGCAGTGGTAATTTTTAGTTATTGTTGCAATGCGGTCTCAGTAGCGTTCAAACATCATTTTTGTGTTAACGGATTTATGAGATTGTATCGAACAAGGGTCACTTATAATTCTGCGATGAGCTTAAGGAATATTGAATGGACTACGCGGAATACGCAGATATTGTAGAGAGCCGCTACTTTGGTAATGTCGCAAAAGCTGAATCCGACGCGGTGCTTTCTTGCTTCACGTCAGACGCAAAGGTATTGATTTACCATGGCGATAAAGAACCTCGCCATTTCAGTCGGGACGGGCGCAGTGGCGGTGTCCTGTTAAATTTTTTCCAGCATCTTACTGAAAATTTCAACGCGAGCTTTGATAACTTTGTGCACTATATCGACCCTAGCGCTAATCGATGTGCGTCACGGTTTTTAGTGACACTCAATCCGAGGCAAGATTCGCCTTATTTCGCCGAGGGCGTTCAGCAGTTGAATAATTGCAAATTTTTCGATTTTCGCGGCGATCTAATCGAATACATGATTATTTATTATGCAAGTTCGCGTGCGAAATCTGATGACACGCCAACAGCATATCCGCGCGCTTAATTTTATCTTTTGCGCAAAGTCGATTTCTGTCTGAAGACTACTGACCGATAAGTTACCGCGAAAACAAGCAATCCGAAAATAATTCCTGCCAGTCGTG
>JBCCFA010000353.1:0-4879 GCA_039029975.1 Pseudomonadota bacterium | reverse complement strand
TCGCGATGCAGTGGCTTACTCGATAATTTTCGCGACAACGCCAGCACCTACCGTGCGGCCGCCTTCGCGAATCGCAAACCGTAAGCCTTCTTCCATCGCAATCGGGTTAATCAACTTCACTTCTATCTTCACGTTGTCACCAGGCATCACCATCTCTACACCATCCGGTAACTCAACCGCACCCGTCACATCCGTCGTACGGAAGTAAAATTGCGGACGATAGTTGTTGAAAAATGGCGTGTGACGGCCACCCTCATCTTTCGATAACACATACACTTCTGCTTCAAAGTGCGTATGCGGCGTCACCGAACCAGGTATACACAATACCTGACCACGTTCAACTTCTTCGCGCTTCGTACCACGCAGCAACACACCCACGTTGTCTCCCGCCTGACCTTCGTCCAACAACTTACGGAACATCTCCACGCCCGTACACGTCGTCATCGCCGTCTCTTTAATGCCGACTATCTCAATCTCGTCGCCAACGTGGATAATTCCACGCTCAACACGACCCGTCACCACCGTGCCGCGACCACTTATCGAAAACACGTCTTCAATCGGCATCAAAAAGGGTTGATCAACCGGACGCTCGGGAATCGGGATGTACTCATCCATTGCCGCTATCAATTTATCTATCGATGGCTTGCCAATGTCACTCTCGTCACCTTCCAAGGCTTTCAACGCACTACCGATAATCACCGGCGTGTCGTCGCCTGGAAACTGGTAGCTGTCTAACAGCTCACGCACTTCCATCTCAACAAGCTCTAGCAGCTCTTCGTCATCGACCATGTCTGCCTTGTTCAGGTACACCACGATGTAAGGCACACCCACCTGACGTGCCAACAAAATGTGCTCGCGCGTTTGTGGCATCGGGCCATCTGCTGCACTACACACCAAGATCGCACCGTCCATCTGGGCCGCACCCGTGATCATGTTCTTCACATAGTCCGCGTGTCCTGGACAATCCACGTGCGCGTAGTGACGTTCGTCACTCTCGTACTCCACGTGCGCCGTCGCTATCGTGATACCGCGCTCGCGTTCTTCCGGCGCGTTATCGATTTGATCGTACGCTTTCGTCTCGCCGCCATGTTTCGCCGCCGATATCGTCGTCAGCGCCGCCGTTAACGTGGTTTTACCATGATCTACGTGACCAATCGTCCCCACATTGACATGGGGCTTATTACGTTCAAATTTTTCCTTCGACATCGCCTTAAAACCTCTTTCTTGTGCTTAACTGCTAGGGCGTTACTAACTACGTTAAATGCCAAACTATTTAATGATGTTTCAACACTAATTCCGATACATTTTTCGGCGTTTCCATATAACGCGAAAACTCCATCGTATAAGTTGCGCGACCCTGGGTCGCCGAACGCAGGTCCGTCGCGTAACCAAACATTTCTGCTAGCGGGACTTCCGCTTTAATCACCGCACCTGCCGGCGAATCTTCAGTGCCTTGCAACACGCCACGACGGCGATTCAAATCGCCATTCACGGTCCCGAGATATTCATCCGGCGTGACAATTTCTACCGCCATCACCGGTTCGAGCAGCACCGGATCCGCTTCTTGGGCGCCATCTCGGAAGCCCATAGATGCCGCAATCTTGAATGCAACCTCACTTGAATCGACGTCGTGAAAGGAGCCGTCGAACAAAGTGACCTTCACATCCACTACGGGGTAACCGCCAATCACGCCATTACCCATTTGTTCTTCGATGCCTTTTTCAACCGCGGGGATGTAATCTTTCGGCACCACCCCGCCAACAATCGCATTCTCGAACTGAAAGCCTGCGCCGGCTTCGCTCGGCTCGAGTTTCAACACCACATGGCCGTATTGCCCTCGACCACCCGACTGTCGTACAAACTTTCCTTCGGCTTTCTCAACCACTTTGCGGATCGTCTCTCGATACGCTACCTGTGGTTTGCCGACGTTCGCCTCGACGCTAAACTCGCGCTTCATGCGATCAACGATGATCTCTAAATGCAGTTCACCCATGCCCGAAATAATCGTTTGTCCAGATTCTTCATCGCTGGACACGCGAAAAGATGGGTCCTCTGCGGCCAATTTTTGTAAAGCCACACCCATCTTCTCTTGATCCGCTTTCGTTCTCGGCTCAACGGCCACCGAAATCACCGGATCCGGAAATTCCATTCGCTCAAGCGTGATGATGTTGTTCGCATCACACAATGTGTCGCCGGTTGTTACATCCTTGAGTCCAACCGCCGCGGCAATATCGCCCGCTCGAACTTCTTTAATTTCTTCGCGCGAATTTGCATGCATTTGCAAAATTCGCCCTATCCGTTCCTTCTTTCCCTTAACCGGATTGAAGATCGAATCGCCGGTGTTTACGACACCGGAATACGCCCTGAAGAAAGTCAACGTTCCTACGTAGGAATCCGTTGCAATCTTGAAGGCCAAGGCGGCGAACGGTTCGTCATCTGACGACGGTCGTTCACCTATCGTTTCTTCATCTGGTAATAAACCAGTGATTGCCTTAACTTCGGTTGGCGCCGGCATGTATTCGATGACACCATCGAGCAAAGCCTGCACACCTTTGTTCTTAAAAGCCGAGCCGCACATCACCGGTACTAACTCGTTGGCTAACGTGCCCTTACGAATGCCGAGCTTAATTTCCTCATCGCTCAATGCGCCCGATTCGAGATATTTCTCTGTCAGGTCATCGTCGCTTTCGGCGGCGGCTTCCATTAACTTTTCGTGCCAAACCTCAGCGAGTTCCTGATGTTCAGCCGGGATGTCACGGGCTTCGAACTTCGTGCCTAAACTCGCCTAGTCCCAGTAAATCGCGCGCATCGAAATTAAATCGATAACGCCCTCAAAATTTTCTTCCGCACCGATTGGCAGTTGTATCGGTATTGGGTTGGCGCCCAAGCGAGTCCGAATTTGTTCGACGACTCGCAGGAAGTCTGCCCCCGCGCGGTCCATCTTGTTCACAAAGCCCAATCGCGGCACTTCATATTTATTGGCCTGGCGCCATACCGTTTCCGATTGTGGCTCCACACCGCCAACGGCACAAAAAACCGCTACGGCCCCGTCCAATACGCGCAGTGAGCGCTCCACCTCAATGGTGAAATCGACGTGCCCGGGCGTATCGATGATGTTGATGCGGTGCTCATCGAATTGCCCACCCATGCCGCGCCAGAAGCAAGTAGTCGCCGCGGATGTAATCGTTATCCCACGTTCTTGTTCTTGTTCCATCCAATCCATGGTGGCAGCACCATCATGGACTTCGCCTATCTTGTGCGAGACCCCGGTGTAGTAAAGAACTCGCTCCGTTGTCGTCGTCTTACCGGCATCAATATGGGCCATGATGCCAATGTTCCGGTAGCGTTCGATTGGAGTAGTTCTAGGCACTTTTCTGACTCGTTCTTAGTATTCAACACCGTTCCCAGCCAGTTACTTCAGTGCTTCAAACTTCAATCTAACGCTGAGCTCTTACCAGCGGTAATGCGAAAAGGCCCTATTCGCTTCCGCCATCTTGTGTGTGTCTTCGCGTTTTTTCACAGCCGAGCCACGATTTTCTGCGGCCTCTAATAGTTCTCCGGCCAACCGGCGACCCATGGATTTCTCGCCGCGTTTACGGGCAGCATCCACAACCCAACGCATGGCCAAGGCTGTGCGTCGGTGAGGTCTTACTTCCACCGGCACTTGGTACGTCGCACCACCCACGCGTCGGGATTTCACTTCGACCTTCGGCTCTACGTTCTCTAATGCTTGCATGAAGAGATCTAAAGCTTCACCTTTGCCAGACTCTGCCATTTGATCGAGCGCCCCGTAGACAATCTTTTCAGCAACCGATTTCTTACCGCGTGACATAACCAGGTTGATGAACTTTGCCACGACTAAATTTCCGAACTTAGGGTCCGGTAAAATCTCTCTTTTAGCAGGGGTGTGACGTCTCGACATATTGTTATCTCAATCTCAACTTTTCTTTTTTCTCGTCTTCCGCGTTATCCCACCAGAGGGTAATTAAGCTTTAGGACGCTTGGCGCCGTACTTGGAGCGACCTTGGCGGCGATCCGAGACACCGGAGGTATCCAGTGTTCCCCGAACGGTGTGGTATCGCACCCCGGGTAAGTCTTTGACGCGGCCACCACGAATCATGATTACTGAGTGTTCTTGAAGATTGTGGCCCTCGCCGCCGATATAGGTGGTGACTTCCTGGCCGTTCGTCAAACGGACACGGGCGACTTTACGAAGTGCAGAGTTAGGTTTTTTAGGCGTTGTCGTGTACACACGAGTACAGACACCACGCTTCTGTGGGCACGCTTCCAAGGCGGGCACATTGCTCTTTTTGAGCTGCCGTTTGCGCGGTTTCCTAACTAGCTGATTGATTGTTGCCATATCGTTGTTTCGTTGTTTACTACAGTCGCATCGCAAACGAGCGGTGTAGCCGTGGCTAATCCGCTGATGCGAATTAAGCTAAATTATTGATTTAATTAAGCCCCAAGAAACCCGGCTTCAATAGCGTGTCCCGCTCCTGTCGGCCGAACATCTGCCGAATGTCGCGTGTAGAATTCGTCGTTGCGGTCTTTAGGAAGACCGAAAAAGGACACTTACCGGACGCTATAAAATAAAGCGACAGGCAAGGGCAAAGCCGAGCCTGTCGCAGCTGCGGGATTATAATTAGGCTGCGGGCGCAATGTCAACGCCCAAAACCCTATTTTTTATAAGGTACTTCCGGCTTCCTCCACCGAATCGCCATCAGATTCAGGTTTTGAGATTTCTGTCCCTGTGAGTTCGGTGAGAACGCTCGCCTCCGCCTCAGTTAAACCGACCATTTCAAGGCTGTCTTGCTGAGGTTTGCGGCGCTCATTATGGTAAGAAAAGCCCGTTCCGGCGGGAATCAGCCGCCCAACGATG
>JBCCFA010000352.1:0-4880 GCA_039029975.1 Pseudomonadota bacterium | reverse complement strand
TCACCGGGCACCACCGAAGGCAAACTGGCAATAATATTATCCGCAGAAAAATATTCGTTGCCTTCGACTTTAACTTCACCAAGTGTTACCGCGGCAATCTCAAGAATGACTTCGCCGCCTTCCAATGTTTGAGGTGGCAGGAACACGCGGTAGAAAGTAAAACCCCGATTATTAAGTCCGTTTTGAAGCGCGTCCACCGCGCCCAAGAGCCCATCCAAGCTGTCGAAATTTCCGATAAAGGGTTCAAGAATGACTTGAGTCGATTCGCTGTCGATTGGATTTGGCCCATCAACTCGAAACGCATTCACCGCAAAATTTATCGACGGCGCTTCCTCGGCGACAGCCGCGAGAGTAAGGACAACAAGAAAAAAAATGATCAGGGATGTCTGGCAAGCCTGCCTGATCAGGGCGTTCCATGACATTGGAATAATAAAATCTATTTATTTATTAATAGTTTACACCATTTTTTTGAGAAAACTTTTAATCCTTTGGATCATTCTCAACAAAGCTGCATTTTAGCCGCTATATAAAGGCATCGTATGTCCCAAGGATAGGTCTGTCTGTAACCGCAAACCCATGATTTTTAGCAATAATTTAACAATAGACGCCGCCAGGGATCTGACACAAGCAGACCTTTTGGATGCCTTTAAAAGGCTACACGCCCAAGAAGAAATTTTTCGCACCCTGGCTGAAAACGTCGCGTGTATGCTCTGGATGACTGACCCCGTGGGTAATCCCATCTTTTTCAATCGGTATTGGTTGAATTTTTGTGGCGTGAGTTCGGAAGAGGCAGTGGGTGACTGGGGCGCGGCATTGCATCCCGATGATAAGGGGAGAGTCACCGATAGCTTTGTCAACGCGGTAAGTACCCGCAAGGAGTTCCAAGCCGAATATCGATTGCGACGCCACGACGGTCAATATTGCTCAGCGCTCGCCACTGGCGTACCGCGTTACGACGATAAAGGGCAGGTAGTTGGATATGTCGGTTTCACCGTTGATATCTCCGAACACAAGGATAACAAAGATGCGCTTATTGAAACGCATCAAGAAATCGAACGGCGTTCGGTAGAAATCAGCTTACTAAATGAGCTTAACGATAATCTTCAAGTCTGTAAAAATATTCAAGAAACACAACCCATACTCAAACGATATGGTCAGCGTTTGTTCCCCGAAGGTACCGTGTCGATTTCTTTATTCAACTCTTCACGCAATATTGTTGAACCATTCGTTACATGGGGTCCGAACAAACCCATCGAACATATTTTTGCGCCTGACGATTGTTGGGCATTGCGCAAAGGAAAAATCCACAACGAATTCCCCGGTGAGGAAGGTTTGGTTTGCCAGAATCGCGTGGCTTGCCAGTGTTCGACTTACGTCTGCGTACCCATGATGGCCTACGGCGAAGTGATTGGATCGATGAATATCGATTTAAGTAACGTCGCATCTGAAATGAATTTAGAAGCCGACGACGCCAAGCGCAAAGCGATAAGTAAACTCGCCACAATGACCGCCGACCAAGTGGCATTAGCATTAGCTAATCTCAAGCTTCGCGCAACGCTTCATTATCAGTCTACGCGCGACCCGCTTACCCAGCTATTTAACCGCCGTTATCTTGCCGAAACCCTGGAGCGGGAGATCTGTCGCGCCGATCGGAACAAAACGGAAATCGGTGTCATGGTGTTGGATATTGATCATTTTAAGCGTTTCAATGATACCTACGGGCATGACGCAGGCGACGCTATCCTTCGAGAGTTTGGTTTGGTTTTGCGAACGATGTTTCGAGAGTCTGATGTTGCTTGCCGCTATGGTGGTGAAGAATTCGCGATCGTTGTTCCGGAAGCCAGCCCAGTTGATGTGCTTCGTCGTGCAGAGGAACTACGCAAGCGTGCGTCGACCATTAACGTTGAGCACTTAAATCAAACGGTTGGCAGAATAACTGTTTCCATTGGGATCGCTAATTTCCCCTCAACTGGCAAGTCATTTGAGGAATTATTAAGCGCAGCCGACCGTGCCCTTTACGAAGCCAAGGCGGAAGGCCGCGATCGCGTTATCGAAGCAGCAGCTGACGACAACTTGCTAGCCCTAAATCCCAACCAGGAAATGGAGATGAGTCTCGGCCTATTAGCAGACAAGAACTCCGCCTGATCCCACCCGCCGTTAAAAATTAATCCGCCCCTGGCGCATCTAATTGCGCTGGGAATATAATGATCGCATCTGTTTTAGCGGAAAACCATCATGCTAGAAAACATGGACATTAATTGCGACATGGGCGAAAGCTTTGGTAATTGGAATATGGGCGACGATACCGGCATGATGCCGCGGATCACGACCGCGAATGTGGCCTGCGGGTTTCACGCCAGCGACCCACTCACGATGATCGAAACCGTGAAACTGGCGAAAGATCACAAGGTTGCCATTGGTGCACACCCGGGTTTGCCTGATCTGCTGGGATTCGGTCGGCGCGCCATGAATATCACTCCAGAAGATGCCTACGCTTACGTGGTTTATCAGGTAGGCGCCTTGCAAGGAACACTGGCGACTCAAGGCCTGAAACTTCACCACATTAAACCGCACGGTGCCTTTTATTCTGTCTTGAAATCCCAGGATGACCTCGCTGAAGCCGTGGCTCAAGCTATCTCCGAATTATCGGATGCGCCGATGTTGTATTGGCCTGCCCCTACAACGGCGGCCTTACCCACTGCGGCAAAGAAACTTGGGATCAGAGTCGTCGGCGAGATTTATCCTGATTTGATTTACGCCCCGGACGGCGCGTTGATACTTCAACGTGAAAAACATGAGACCGATGTCGAGTTCGCCACCTCTCAAGTTCAGCGCTATGTGGAAACCGGGAAAGTTGAAGCAAATGACGGATCACTCGTTGAACTCGACGCGGAAAGCCTGTGTATTCACGGCGACGGTCCGAATTCCGTGGCGGTAGCGGACGCGATTCAACAGAGATTGCAAGACATTGGCTGCACCATCGCGCCAGTAATGCTCAACTGATCAGGTAATCGTTCAACCATGAAATTTGGATTAATGTTTACGTTCCAGTTACCGCCGGGCTGCGGTATCGATTGGAATGAACCCTACAAAGACATGCTTGAATGTTTACCTGTGGCTGAAGATCTCGGCTACGAGTCAATGTTCATGGCTACCCATCACGCCAAAACAGATGGTTTGTGTCCGGCACCGTTAATTGCCTGTGCGGGCGCTGCTTCTGTTACCAAAACAATGCGAATTGGTACCGCCGTTTTGCTGGTACCGATGTATGCGCCTTTACGGCTGGCGGAAGATATCGCCGTACTCGATAACTTGTCCCAAGGACGATTCGTATTCGGCGTGGCACCCGGCTATGTGGCCGAAGAGTTTGCCGCGCACGGTATTCCGCGCGAGCAACGCATTGGGCGCTTCGAAGAATCGCTAGATTTAATGGAAACCGCCTGGACTCAGGACGAATTCGAATTTGAAGGCAAATATTTCAGAGTTCCGAAGACTGTATTAACGCCGAAACCCAGGCAGACACCTTATCCGCCTATCTGGTATGGCGTCTCGGCAACGAAATCACTACAACGCGCCGCCAAACGCGGCTGCGTGCAGATTATGTCGCCGCGGCATGGCGTTGATGAATTAAAAGCACATTACGAGCCGTATGAAAAAGCGGCAGCCGACGTGGATTTTAATATTCCAGAAAGACCCATTATTCGCCAAGTTTTTGTGATGCCAACGACGGCCGAAGCGGAAGCCATTGCCGCGCCGGCAGTGAATCATCTTTACCGTGAAATTTATGGTAAGGCTTCCGCCGCTGGCGACCGCGTACTGCGGGCAGATGACGGCAGCGTAATCACCGATCACGATCAGGTGGGGTTTGATAACTTCAAAGATCGCTACATCATCGGCGATCCGGCGTTCGCTATCGAATCAATTAAACGCTATCAGGATGCAGTTGATCCAAGCGAGATGGTTTGCTGGATGCATATGCCAGGCATCACAGGTGCAGACGCGATGAAATCCGTCAAACTCTTCGCCGAAGAGGTCATGCCTCATTTTCATTAAGCACTGTCCGGCGGAGTTTTATAGGTGATAGAGCGTACTTCATTGGCGGATATTCGCACCGCCACGGAAATCCAAATCACGAATATTTCCGAGCACGATCGCGATGAGATGGCTATCCCATCTTATCTCCACGGCAATCCGCTTATTCGTTGGTTAATGTGGAAACGCTACGACACAATAGCAGAACTACTCAACCCCGCCACCGACAAACATGTCCTTGAGTTCGGCTGCGGCGTTGGATTGTTCTTGCCGCATTTGCACAAAAATTCTGCCAAAACCTATGCGATTGACCTGTTCCCTCAATACGCCCAAAACCTAACGCAGAAAAAATCAATATCGCCCAAGTTTATAGAATCGCTTGAAGATATTCCGGACGCTAGCCTCGACACAATCGTCGCCGCCGATGTGCTTGAACACATCGAAGAACTTGATCACTATCTTGAGATTTTTCGACGTAAACTAAAATCCGGTGGTCAATTTTTGGTATCGGGACCCACGGAAAATTTCGTTTATCGAATCGGCCGCATAGTTGCAGGTTTTGCTGGGAAGGGAGATTATCATCACACGAATATCGATAAATTAATTTGCGATATTGAAACCGGTGGTTTTCGTCTAGATATCGCCAAGCGTTTACCGTTTTCCTACCTACCTACGCTATTCAAAATTTGTGCCTTCACTAAGGCGGATTGAAACCAGGCGCCTTATCGTAAAATCCAGCCGCGATTTTTTCGGCAAAAGTTTGCGGGGAATTGCGATCCGCCTCGCTCGATAACAATCGTTCAAGTTTCGCGAAGGTGCCGCGGCGATTAAACCACAAAAGCGCGCTT
>JBCCFA010000351.1:0-4890 GCA_039029975.1 Pseudomonadota bacterium | reverse complement strand
TCTACTGCTGAATGCCTATTCTGTAGTTTTTGCGGGACAGACCGCACCCATCTGGATAGATGTTCGTACACCGGCAGAATACGCCTCTGGCCACGTCAATGGCGCGGTTAATATCGAATTTCAAACCATTGCTGAACGAATTGCTGACGTCACGAACGATAAAAATGCGGACATTCGGCTTTATTGTCGTAGCGGCAGACGCTCGGGCGTGGCGAAGGAAGCGCTCGTCAAATTGGGATACGAGAACGTCAGCAACGAAGGCGGCTACGCCGCCGCCCTAGTCGCATTCGAAAAACAAAATCAAAAACCGTGATTTATCGCGCAGCTAGCGCGCTTCCGCTTCGCGATGGTAAGCCTCCATCAATTCGACGTAGGCGTTGCCATCTAGATTGACCTTACCTAAATCATGCCCCACGTGGTTTGCTAAGCGCGGGTTCGCGTGGCGCGACCACAATTTGGGTATCAACACGACCAGCGACAGTAAATTTAACCCAAACTCGTAGCGGAGCTCGGTTGCTCGTTGATGCTCGTGTTCGCTTGAGCTGGTGCCTATCGGAGCAAATCGAAGCAACGCATTGTTCACCGGACCAGTCGTTTGCCATCGATGCCGTGCGTCCAATTCTTCACTCTGACCGTTATCGTTCTTGTGCCGCAAAATACCATAGTGCGACACATAGTCGCGTGAAGATAGTTGCCACATGGCGACAAGAGATTGAACGCCAATCAGCCAAAGCATTTCGACGCCGCCAAGTTGAATCAACACTCCGCAGTAGAGAAAGAATATACCGCCCAAAATAATGGATTCATTGTCTCTACGACGCGGCGAGGACATCGCGAGAAACAGCCCGCGAAAATAGCGAATCAAGTATCGATAATAGCTCTCGCCCATTCGTGCGCTGCTAAAATCTTGCGCGGTCGCCGCGGTACTCATCCGAATTTGCATCGCTGATTGGGACAACTGCGGCGCGAACGCCAGTCCTTTTACAACGAAGCCTAAGAATTTGGCCGTGGCACACCGTTCGGTATGCGCTTGTTGTACCACGGTCGACAAACCCAAAAACAACAGCAGACCTATTTCGATTCCCATCAAACTCAACATCGCGAAGCTATTCACTGCGCTTACCGCGAGAATGGCGATAGCAAATATGCTTAAAACTGACGTCCACAATAGTTCTACGTCAACCCGACGCAAAGATGCTGGTGGCGCTTGTCGGCTTTGCGAACTGCCATCGTCAGGAACATCTTTATTAAGGTAGTGATCAAGCGTTGGGATCAACACGAACCAAACCAGAATCGGAAGACTCAGGAATAGTAGAAAATCAGTCCTCACGGCAATCAGTGTGCTAACAATAGTCACTAAACAAAAAATCAGTGGGGGTAAATCAAGATAGGTGTTTTTTAGGCCTGACGCGCGGCCGAGCACAACACTCAAATTAGCGTTTTTCATCATATCTCCTTCCTTCAATTAGCGCTGTTTTCGTTTTATTGATTCGCGCTTTGTTATGGTCACCCACGACACTAACGATGAAACGGCGATGAAAAGTTGCAATTTTTCACAATTTCCCATGCATCAGTTCACGACTGAATCGATGTGCGACGGAAGTCTCACAGTCCCTGAGTGAATCACGCCAAAAGTGGAGTCTTACCTCACGCTTGGTGTGTTCAGCACTTGGCGACCGCCTAAGCTAACTTTAACGATTGCTAAGAGAATCAACCAAATTATTGATTTATATAACTTTAAATTGTCGCAAGAAAGATAATTCAGGAATTAAGCGCCAAGTGCTTAATTAAAGTCTGGGAGCCTCCGCGCCGATGATTTTGGCATGCGAATCGATTCCCAGACCTATTAGATCCACTGTGGCAACCGTAAATCCGAAAATCCACGAGCCAGATCAAACAACAAAGAGTGCTTCAAATCAGTTGGCCCCCGCCGGCTTATTGAATATTGGCGCCGATCAGATAATCGAATATTGTTCAGGCCACATGTCCGAGCACGCACAACTGCGCGGCAAGCGGGTCGAGCATTTAGCGAATTTTTGGCGCCAGCAACCGGATGATATTTGCGATTTCGGCGAGTGCGTTGGGAAAACTTTCACGTCCGGTTCCCCAACGACACTGCAGCAAGTCACACGAAAAAGCACGGGCAAATTTTATCGAATCGATTTTGTGCCTCGATTTGAACCGCTAGGTACGGCGGTCGCGGGCGTAGATGCCATTTTCCATGTCGCTGACGAAGGCGAAACCTCTTTTTCGAACTCGTTGGAACGCTCCGCTAATGATGCGCAATACCGACAAGTGTTGCTCGCGGGCGCCTTGGAAACTGGACGAGTATCATCCTGGGAATGGATTCCGGAGGGCAAGGGCAAATTGCACATTGCCGGCGTTTGGCGCAAACACTTTGGATTATTCCGGCCAGATCAGTTTTTGACGACTGCAGAATTCCTCGCTGCTATCCACCCAGATGACCTACCGGTAGCGGAAAACAGCGCAACAGATTGTAGAGGAACCGAATTAGATACGTTTGAAATTGAATATCGCCTACGAATGTCAAACGGCAGTTACACCTACATTTCTTCGCGCGGGCGCGTGATTGAACGTAGTTCTGATGGTGTTCCTCGTCGGATAATAGGGACTTTCACGGATATCAATGAACTCAAGCAGCAGCAAAGTCAGCTTGAGGGAATTTTGAAGAACAGCCGACAGGCGCTGGTAGAGTGGGACCGAGATAATGATCTGTTGCACTTGTCTAGCTCTTGGTATGACATGTTCGGCTACGAACCCGGTGAAGTACGCAAGCTAGCACCACAATTTGCCGCTTTAATCCATCCCGATGACCGCGAACGAACCACCGTTTCCTTCAATCGCTTTTTGCGCGAACCGAATTTCGAACACCGGGTCGAGTATCGATTACGACACAAGGACGGGCACTACCTTTGGGTGGCGGAACAAGGCATTGTCAGCGAGCAAAACGGCAGCGGCAGAATCGTCAAAGTTACCGGTTCGCAATTTGATATCACTGCGTACCGTCAAGCCGTTGATGAGGCTAAAAATGCTTGGAAATTCCTACAACTAATTCTTGATGAAATTCGCGACAAAATTTTCTGGAAAGATAAAGAACATCGTTTATTGGGATGCAATAAAGCTTACGCAGAAATGCTCGGATATACCGAAACCGAAGCTGTAGTGGGGAAAACAACACATGAGCTATTCCCCGCCGCGCTTGCTACAGTGTTTGAAAACGATGACAACCACGTTTTCAACACGGGCAAACCAATCCTGCGGCAAGAGCGCTTCACGACAGACGCGGCCGGCAACGAGATTTGGACTGAACTCACTAAACTACCTTTAACTCAAGACGACGATACAACCATTTCCGAAGGCTTGTTGTGTCATTTTCGTGACATCACGTTAGAACGAGAACGCCGTCGGCAATTGGAAATGCTTGCGGAAATTACGTCCGGCGATACCGGTGAGCGAGTATTAGAACGCTTGGTACGCGGCGCAGCTCAACTCGCGCAAACCGATATCGCTTTTATTGGACGCATTAATAAGAGCGATGATTCGGTAACGATAATCGCTTCTCACAGCCCCGAGGAGAACTTCGACGGCGTGAAATATTCGTTAGAAAGCACGCCATGCAACACTGTTATCAACGAAAACATGTGCACGATCAACGGCGACATTCAGACCATGTTTCCAGAAGACTTAATGTTGCAAGATCTGGGGATAGAAGCTTATCTCGGCCGACGCTTACTTGACGGGCAAGGGAAAATCGTTGGCATTTTCGTACTTATGCACACGAGCGAAGTCGCGAGCATCGACCAGGCTGCTTCAATGGTTGACATTCTATCTACCACTGCCGCCTATGAACTGGTCCGCGAAACGCGCGAAAATGCACTGATCGAAAGCGAAAAAAGATATCGCAATATCTATGATTCGGTGCCCGTCATGATTTGCACGACAGATGAAGATCACAATATTTTAGATATCAATAGCCGCTGGATAGAGACGACTGGTTACATCAGAAACGATATTGTTGGCAAATCTCTGAATCACCTATTTGCCAAACAAGATAAAGACACGCTTTATCACACAATTGCCGACGCCTGGTCCAATGAAGCATCCGCCAATGAAGAATATCTGACAATAATAGGGCTTGACGGGGAAGAAATTATTGTCACGCATCAAGCGGTTTACACTGCGAATGCTGGTACCAATGGCGTCACGATTAACGTCTTCGAGGACATGCGAGAAAGATATGAATCCGCCCAGCAATTACGCCTCGCCGCCACTGCATTTGAAACCCATGAGCCCCTAGTGATTCGCGACGAAAACATGCGTGTATTGCGGGTGAATGCAGCATTTTCTTCGGTCACTGGTTATGGCCAATCGGAGATGTTGGGCACCAACACTAATTTATTTGATGCGCACGATAAAAATGATGTTTGGAAAATCGCGCTGGAAGCCGACCAGTGGGAAGGCAACGGAATTTGCCAGCGTAAAAACGCTAATGCCATTAGTGTTCACGAAACCATCACGGTGGTTAGAGACGAAAATGGCGAGGTAACCCACTTCGTTGAAAATTTTAACGATATCACTGACTACGTGGAGGCGTTGGCGGAAACAGAACGCTTAGCCTACTTCGATTCCCTCACCGAACTGCCTAACCGCCGCCAATTAACAGAGAAATTAGAAGCCAGTTTGACGTTGGCGCAACGAGATAGCACGTTCGGCGCTTTGATGTTTATCGATCTCGATCATTTCAAAAATATAAACGATGCGGTTGGCCACTCGGTCGGCGATCAGGTCTTACAACAGGTAAGCAAACGCCTGATGAAAATTCTTCGCTCTGAAGACAACATTGCGCGTCTCGGCGGAGATGAGTTTGTC
>JBCCFA010000350.1:0-4893 GCA_039029975.1 Pseudomonadota bacterium | reverse complement strand
GATTTGATCTGCGACTCTGAAGCCATGGGTTACGACAATGCGTGGTTAACCGAGCACCATTTTGTGAACGATGGTTATTCGCCATCATTGCTCCCCATAGGTGCCGCGGTCGCCGCACGCACTTCGCGTATCCGCATAGGCACCTTTCTTGTGCTGCTCCCTCTGCATAATCCAGTGCGAATCGCGGAAGACACGGCGACTGTCGATTTAATTTCCAGGGGCCGATTTGACCTTGGGGTAGGACTTGGCTATCGGCGCAAAGAATTTTCCGACCAGGGTATATCGCACACCACTCGCGGCAAGCGATTGCAGGAAGGCATCGCCTTGATTCAACGCTTGTTGAGCGGCGAAGAAGTAACCTTTGACGGGGAATTTAGTCAGCTTAAAGAAATTAAAATTGTCCCGCCTGCGTTACAACAGCCGCATCCGCCTATTTGGCTAGGTGCCATTGCACCGAAAGCGATAGAGCGCGCTGCGAAAATGGGTTTTCACTTTCAGGCAGTCGGGCCAGCGATGTTAGACGAGCTTTACGACAGCGCGTTGGAAGCGAATGGACGTAATCCGCAGGACTACAATATCGCCCAGCTCCGGGCGGTGTACTGCGCGCAATCCCGCGAACAGGCTTGGGAACAAGCCGCAAAACCACTCCACTACATGGTGTCGAAATACGCAGAGTGGTTTGCCGAGGCAAACGACAAACCCGGTGATGATCAAGCTATCCAGGGTATTCCTAGCGTCGATGAAGTCATTAAAGCGCAAAAATTCGATATGTTTGGCGAAGACGCGATCGTTGGCACCCCGAGCGATTGCAAAGACATGATTGCCGATTACATTAAGCGCGGCCGAATCACGCATTTGGTTACTGCCCAAGCTTTACCAGGCTTGAGACCAGACTTGATTAAATCGAGCATGCAACTTTTTGCCAACGAGGTGATTCCGGCATTCCGCTAAACTTTATCTTTTTTTGAACTAAGACCGAGGCCCCGTTGGCCTCGGTTTTTTTTGCCACGAATTCAACACTGGAAAATTAGAATTTTACGATGGGCGTTATCGTTTTTTGTTTAAGCCTGTGTGGTTTCATGGTGCTAGCGGTAATGCGGGTGACCGATCCGATTCTGCCGATTGTGGCAATTGAGTTTGATCGTACGATCGGTGCCGCTGGTATCATCGTCACGGCGTTTTCCCTTCCCTACGGTTTGTTCCAATTACTGTACGGCCCATTTAGCGACAAGTATGGCAAGCTGAGAATAATCATTTATACGCTCGGCCTCTCATCTGTTTGCACAATCACAGCCGCCTATGCAACATCGATCGAGTTTTTAGCCGCGGCTAGGTTTCTGAGTGGTATCACCACGGCCGCCGCCATTCCATTATCGATGGCTTTTATTGCCGATAATGTTGAATACGCGCATCGGCAGCCGGCCATTGCCCGATATTTCAGCGGTTTAATCCTTGGACAAATTACCGGCGGCAGCTTAGGCGGCATCTTTGCCGACCTTTACGGTTGGCGGGCTATTTTCGTGATTTTCGGCGTGGCAACCGCAATAACAACGATTGCGCTTGCTTTAGGTTCACGAAACCATCCCGAACAACGCTACGACGCGAAGTTTGGTCGTGAATTTTTCAAACCCTATGTCGAACTACTCAAACTCCGGCGGCCGCGCCAAGTGATCCTGACAGCCCTAATCGAAGGCAGCGTTTTCTTTGCGGGGTTGGCGTTTATCGGTGCTTATTTGCGCACTACTTTCATGTTGAGTTACGCGAAAATCGGCTTGGCTGTTGCCTGCGCTGGCATTGGGGGCTTGATTTATATCGCCGTAGTTAAACGAATTGTCCGCACACTGGGCGAACGCGGCATGATTCAAGTCGGCGGTTTAATCATGGCGTGCGGTTTCGTCATCTTAGTGTTTATCCCGCAAGCTAATTACGCCTACCCCCTGTTAATTTTCACCGGTTTCGGCATGTACCTAATGCACAACACTCTGCAAACCTTAGCGACAGAAATTGCCCCAAACGCGCGCGGGACCGCAATATCGCTGTTTGCATTCGTGCTGATGACCGGTCAGGGCATTGGGGTCGCGTTTTACGGATATATCATTGATATGCATGGTTATCGCCCCGCCTATTTGCTCGCCGCTTTGGTCATTGCACTGCTATCAAGCTGGTTCCAACGTACTCTTAAGACCCAATAGCATTTTCGGTAAGTACGCGCTTGCGTTGTCTGCGCGCGAATAAAAAACGGGTAAACTAATGCGGCTGCCAGATAGAAAGGAGAAGCCGATGTTAGCAATACGCGCCCTATCGTTCGTTATTCTTCTATGTGTCGCAATAGATCTTTGCGCGCATGACCATTCTCTGGAAACCGTAAAGCCAGAGCTTTGGCAACTTTCGCCCGAAGAAATCAAGGCAAAAGTCACTAAAGTCCGCGCTGGAAAAGACCTCACACCGAGTTCTTGGCCAAATGGCACCAAAGTTGCCGTGAGTTTGTCGTTCGACGTCGATACCGAACCAGTGTGGATGGGCTTTCAAAAACAATCGAGTCCGTCTTATATGTCGCGCGGCGAATACGGGGCTAGAGCGGGCATGCCTCGAATTTTGCAACTCTTAGAAAAACATCAAATCCCCGCGACGTTTTTTATTCCTGCAATGACAATGGAAATTCATCCGGAGGTAATCACAGCTCTGCGGCAATATCCGCAATATGAAATTGGTTTTCATTCTTATGTTCATGAAAACCCACTAACCTTATCCGCCGCTGATGAACGCACAGTTTATAGCAAAGCTATGGATATATTCATTAAGCATGTTGGCAAAAAACCTGTTGGGTTTCGTTCTGCGGCCTGGGATTTGACCGATGACACCATCAACATCGTGAAAGAAATGGGTTTTTTGTACGAAAGCAGCATGATGGCAGATGACCGCCCTTATCAACTGTTGGCGAATGGGCAAAACACCGGACTTATCGAACTGCCCGTCGAATGGATATTGGATGACTGGCCATTTTTCCAAATTAGCTGGCCGAGTAAACATGTCGCCATGAGAAATGCAGAGGACGTGCTGTCGATATGGCAGCAAGAATTCGACGGTGCTTATGAAGAAGGCACGATGTATATCCTAACCATGCATCCGCAAGTAATTGGGCATCGATACCGCATGAAAATGTTGGATGAACTCATTACCTATATGAAATCAAAACCCGGCGTCTGGTTTGCAACACATGAAGAGATTGCGAAACATGTGAAGAACAGCATGCCTTAAGATTTTTTCGAGATTACGCAATTTTAGAACGCTGTGAGGCTCGTAGAGGAACGGTATGACTGAGAAATATCTATTGTCAAAAGAGGAAATTGAAACAGAGCCCGGGCTCGCTAAAACGCACTTCCTCAATCCAAATGCAAAGCGCAACAATAAATCGCTGGGCGACATGACCGGTCTGAACGCAATTGGCGTACACCTTATTGAAATTCCCCCCGGATTTGTTTCGACTGAGCAGCATGTGCATTACCACGAGGAAGAATGCGTTTACGTGCTTGATGGTGTCGGTGAAGCGCTAATTGGAGATGAATCTGTTCCCGTCAAAGCGGGCGATTTCATTGGCTATCGGGCCGGCGGAAAATCGCATGCGCTGAAGAATATTGGCGAATCAAATCTGCGCTGCTTAGTTGTTGGCCAGCGCCTACCACATGACGTGGCCGACTATCCGAAATTACAGAAGCGAATCTTCCGGAACGAGGGGCTGCCGTGGAATTTGGTTGATCATGCGGCGATTAACGAACCCAAGGCCGGCGCGAAGAAGTAAGCGCTACCCGTTGCAAATTGTGGAACCGTTAACCTCTTCAACACTATTGGGCGATGGCGCAAATACCTAATTTGGCCTGGCCAATGCCGAGTATAATGGACAAAATTTAAATCAACTCAGAGAAAGAAAAATGAAATTAGTCGAAAAAGTTGCCGTAATCACCGGCGGGGCAAGCGGTATGGGCCGCGCGACCGTCATGCGATATTTGGCCGAGGGCGCCAAAGTGGTGATCGCTGATTTTAACGTTGATAACGGCGAAGAGACTTTGACTGAGGCCAGCAAAGCCGGATACGAAGCTAGCGTTGTATTTCAAAAAACTGACGTCGCCAAAGAAACGGATGTAGAGGCAGCGTTGCACCTAGCAGTCGATAAATTCGGTAAGCTCGACGTGGTGTTCAACAATGCAGGCGTGGGCGGCGCTATTGGGCCGCTATGGGATATTGATGAGGCCGAATGGGACTACACGTTCGATGTATTGGTCAAAGGGGTGATGTTCGGCCTTAAACACGCCGCTCGCATTATGCGCAGCCAAAACGATAAGGGCATTGCCGATGGCGGCGCCATTATTAATACGGCTTCAGTAGCGGGTATGAGCGGCGGTTCGGGACCGCTAGTTTACTCCGCGGCTAAAGCCGCAGTCATTAACTTAACCCGCGCAGCCGGAATTCAGCTGGCACCCGATCGAATTCGCGTTAATTCGATTAACCCGGGCTTTATTCTTACCGGCCTCACCCAAGGCAAGAATCAAACTTCTGACGAAGCCAGTGAACGCATGAATAAACTGCAACCGAACCCCAATCATGGCACGGGCGATGACATTGCAGGTGCAGCGCTGTTTCTGGCATGCGATGATTCGAGATTTATCAACGGTGAATCCATTGTGGTCGATGGCGGATTGACGGCGCTTGGTCCCGACCTGTGGAACCGTTTCGATCAAACCTACGAGCGAGATTTGAAGAAAAACTACTTAACTCGCGGCACGACTGGCGAGGAATCGACGCAACGAAAGTTGACTGAATAACAAACGTCATCTGCGAGATCCGAGTAATTTCCAGGCACGTAGCAGTTCTGAACTCAGACAAAAGGTGAATCTT
>JBCCFA010000349.1:0-4896 GCA_039029975.1 Pseudomonadota bacterium | reverse complement strand
GGCCCGTGCAGTAAGTACAACGGCAAACCAATTCTTTGGGACTACACAGCGACAGGTATGAATGAACAACCAACGAATGAAGTGAAAAGGTAGGCTTACTTATTATACTTTGGCGCAAGTCTAACGAGTTTTTTATTGAAGTCAATTTATTCAACACAATCGATCGCGAGAGAAATACCCCAGAATCTACATGCAAATCCTTTGCGAAGTTGGTTTGCTAGGCGGTGTCCAACTCCAGTTCGGAAAAGCTAGCGAGTAATTGATAGAGCTTATCTAGCTTTTGTTGACCATAGGCCTCACTAATTCTTTGATATATAAGCTCCGAATCGGGTGCGACTCGGGCGAATAGCTTCTCACCTTTGTTGGTTAATCGAAAATAGGCAAATCGCAAATCTGCCTCATCAGCAGAGCGAGCAACTAACTTTTGACCCTCTAGGTACTGCAGGATGCGGGTTAAGCTCGGGGCTAAAAGATAGCTTCGTTCAACAATTTCGCTGGCATCAATATTTGGAAAGGCGGCAAGTACTCGAATGACCCGCCATTGTTGCTCGGTTAATTTGTGCGCTCGCAACATGGGGCGGAATTGACTCATGGCAACTTCTCGCGCCTTCAACAATGCCAAAGGTAATGATTGTTCAATGCCGCGCAAAACTGCTTCATCGGCGAATTCCTCACGTTGATTCATTGGCAACCTCATTTCGCAATTCGCCAAGCCCCTCCACCGTGACTGCTACAACATCTCCGGCTTTCAGGTATTTCGGCGGATCAAAGCGAGCGCCGGCGCCGTTTGGCGTACCGGTGGCAATGATGTCGCCTGGCATTAATTGATAAAAAGTGGATAGATAACTAACCAGATACCGAAATGGAAACATCAGATTATCGGTCACATCGTCTTGCCTAACTTCATCATTCACGCGAGTTTGGAGATGTAAATTTCCCATCGGATCTATTTCGTCTGGCGTGACCATCCATGGGCCTAACGCACCAGAGCCCACGAAGTTCTTGCCCTGCGTCACATTAAATTTCGCGTGGCGCAACCAGTCACGCACAGAGCCCTCATTCATAATTGTTATTCCGGCAATGTACTCGTGGGCTTTCGCTTCCGAGATGCGGCGGCCCTGCTTGCCAATCACTAAAACAATCTCCCCTTCATAATCGAGTTGATCAGATTCAGGTGGATCCATAATCAATTGTTGATGACCAACTAAAGATTCGCGGGTGCGCATAAACACGCTTGGGTATTTGGGTAGCGCGCTATTGTCCTGATACTCAGCATTGCGGTTTTGGTAATTAACGCCGATACAAATTATTTTCTCGGGGTTCGGAATCGTTGGTAGATATTTAATCTCACTTTGGTCTATTCCGGCGCCTAACTTTTCCGCCGTGGCACCCAGATCGGACAAACGTTGTTCGCGAATCACCTGGCGCAGATCGAGTTCAGGATAATGCGCGCCGAGATCGCACACCCGCCCGTCAATGAGTGCGCCAAAACTCGCCCTGCCGTCTATTTCATAACTTAAGAATCTCATTGAACTCAAATCATCCCGGCTCGTTCAAGCACGCCGTCCAAGCGTTTCTCGAGCTCTGGCGTTGCCGGCATCATCGGCAGACGATGCTCGTTAGTAGGCATTAAGCCCATACGCTTCATCATATATTTCATCGGCGTTGGATTCGTGTCGTAGAACACCGCCTGGTTTACCTCAAGCAATTTGTGATGGATGGCCTTACCCGCTTCTAGATCTTTGTTCCAAACTGCCTCGCACATATCAACGAGCGCGCTAGGCCGCAAATTGCCAACCGCATTCATTAATCCAGCGGCGCCAATGGTTAACATGGGGTAAGACAATTCTTCGAGACCGACGAAAATCTTAAAGTCGTAGCCAAAGGCGCCCAAGCACTCACTCACAAACCCCAGATCGTTCACGGCATGCTTCATGCCGATAAAATTCGGCGCGCCATCGCGAATCCGCTGAAAAGAATCCAGCGTCATATTGACGGCTGCTCGCCCAGGGATGTGATAGACCATCCAGGGCGTCTCGTGGCTTTTCGCGAGTTTAAGGTAATACTCCACCAGGCCACGCTGCGGGGGCTTAATGTAATAAGGTGTCACGATTAGCAGCGCATCGGCACCGGCTTTAACCGCATGCTTGGTCAGCGCTTGTGTTTCTGCAAACGATTGCGACCCGGTAGCCGCCACAACCGGAATCTTTCCGCTCACGATCTCAATGGCAATATCAACCAGACGATTACGCTCTGCAGTTGTTAATGTGGAGGGCTCTGCCGTGGTCCCATTGACCAAAATGCCATGTGAGCCGTTCTTAAGCTGAAATTCGACCAAACCTTCGTAGGCCTTGTAATCGACCTCACCATTCGAAAATGGCGTAATGATCGGCGGTATGGAACCTTTGATTCGGTCTAGCTCGGTCATTGTTAGCACCTCCGCGGCGCGAAATGTATTGCGCGAGTATTACAACCTAGTATACTTAACATGTTAACTGTCTTCAACGGCAGGTGCTTCAAAGACACAAGAAAATTGCGCTAGAGATCGGAGAATTGAAATGCCGCACCTAACAATCGAGTACTCGGCCAATGTTGAAGGGGATTTAAATCTACCCGAGCTCATCAAATCCTTGCACACCACCACTGCGGCAATTGAGGCGTTCCCGCTGGCTGGCTTGCGCACCAGGGCGTCCAAACGAGATCACTATCGCATTGCCGATGGCCACCCAGACAATAGCTTTATTCACTTAACGCTAAAGATTGGCCATGGGCGACCACTAGAAATACGCGAAGCGGCAGGCGAGGAAATATTTAGTTCACTAGTTGATTACTTGGCGCCGGTTTCTGCGAAACGTCCACTTGCTATTTCGTTCGAAATTCAAGAGTTGGCGGAACATACGAATTACAAAACTGGCAATATTCGCGAGCATATGGCGAGCCGGAATTGAGCCTCACGCATAGAGCATTGCAAAAATACTTACGGGAAACACATAGTGGCAACCACATTCGAAGAAAACCTGAAACTCGTTGATGCGCACCTTGCGCGGTTTCGAAATGGCACGCTAGACCATTTTATTAACGGCCAAGCGACAAGCGCTTCAAGCGGGGAAACCTTTGAGAATCTCACCCCTATCGATAACTCTGTTATCGGGGACGTGGCAAGCGGGAACGCGCAAGACATTGCGAAAGCTTGTGAGGCAGCGAACGGTAGTTTCAATGAGTGGCGAGCAATGCCTGGCGCCCAACGCAAAAAGCTTTTGCATAAGCTTGCAGACGCAATTGAAGCGAATGCACAGAAAATCGCCTTAGTCGAAAGTTATGATTCCGGTCAGCCGTTGAGATTTATGAGCAAAGCCGCCATCCGTGGTGCTGAGAATTTTCGCTTCTTTGCAAATAAGGCGCCAGATGCTTGCGACGGCCAATCGCTACCCGCGACTGACCATATTAACTACTCTATTCGACAACCCATCGGACCGGTGGGCGTAATTACCCCATGGAATACCCCCTTCATGTTGTCGACATGGAAAATTGCGCCGGCACTCGCGGCAGGATGCACGGTTGTGCATAAACCCGCTGAATGGTCGCCACTCAGCGCCCAACTTTTGGTCGAGATCGCGCATGAAGCGGGATTACCAAATGGCGTATGGAACGTGGTGCAAGGTTTGGGCGAAAGCGCGGGTAAATCGCTCACCGAGCATCCACACATCAAAGCCGTGGCTTTCGTTGGCGAATCGTTAACCGGAAGCCATATCATGCGCCAGGGCGCGGACACCCTGAAACGCGTGCATTTTGAACTAGGAGGCAAGAACCCCGTTATCGTATTCGATGACGCTGATCTGGACCGCGCCCTAGATGCCGTGGTGTTCATGATCTACAGCCTTAACGGCGAGCGTTGCACCTCTTCCTCGCGTTTGTTAATTCAACAATCGATCCAAGAACAATTTATTGAGCGACTCAAACACCGCGTTGGGAATCTTAAAGTGGGACATCCTTTAGATCCCGCGACGGAAATTGGTCCGTTAATTCACACGCGTCATTGCGAAAAGGTATGCAGCTTTTTTGATATCGCCGAGCAAGATGGTGCAGTAATCGCGGCGGGCGGAAGAAAATTAGAAAGCGGCAACTTGGCCAGCGGTAATTTCGTCGAACCCACATTGTTCACCAAAGCCTCCAGTAGCATGCAAATTGCCCGACAGGAGATCTTTGGGCCAGTCTTGACTGCCATTCCTTTTAAGGATGAAGCAGATGCGTTACAGATTGCCAACGATATTGATTACGGGCTTGCCGCTTATTTGTGGACAGGCAGCGTGGGTCGCAGCCACCGCATGGCACGTGCACTCGACGCGGGTATGATATGGGTGAATTCTGAGAACAATCGCCACCTCCCCTCGCCCTTCGGCGGCATGAAGGCGAGCGGCATTGGTCGAGATGGCGGCGATTATAGTTTCGAGTTTTATATGGAAACAAAAAATATTTGCATTGCGCTCGATTCGCACAAGGTGCCAAAACTGGGATCAGCATGAGCCTGTACCAAACGCAGAAATTTCTATATCACCTAAATCGCGACGAACGGGTGCAAGCGGCCTATCGGGAAGATTTGAATCAGTTGCTAGATGATTACAAATTGACCCGCGAAGAACGCAACGCCTTGGTGGACGGCGATATCGGTCTGCTATACGTGCTTGGCGTTAACGGGCAGATCCTCATGCATTACGCTGCGTTCCTCGGTATTGCTTGGTTTGATTACTTAGATTTAATGCGCCAGGGCATCGATAAATACGGCCCGGTGCGCGCCGGCGTTTATGCAATGACTGGCGGGGGCGCGAGCTTCACCGCAGAGGAGGCAAAGCAATGAGCCTAGTCTATGCAGGTGTTTTGTCGCACGCGCCCGGTATT
>JBCCFA010000348.1:0-4931 GCA_039029975.1 Pseudomonadota bacterium | reverse complement strand
TCGTAAGGTGTATCAATATCAAACTTATAGTGTTTAGCTAAAGCCTTAATTAGCTGGAAGTAATAAGCGTTGCGACGATCCCAACCCCTGATAGCACCGGCTGGCAGACTCAAGCTTCGGTCTTGAACAACCCGGCCTTCGTCAAAATACTGAATCGATCCCAAACCGTCGCATCGCGCACAAGCTCCCATCGGGTTATTGAATGAAAATAGGCGCGGTTCTAGCTCGGAAAGTGCGTACCCGCATTGTGGACAGGCAAATCGCGCTGAGAACACCAACTCGGGAAATGTTTCATCCTCAATGGCTTTAATTCGCGCGACACCCTCACCTAGCGCAAGTGCCGTTTCGAAAGATTCGGCTAAGCGTTGCTTGATATCCGCTCGAACCTTAAATCTATCGACGACGACGTCGATATTGTGTTTCTTCCGCAATTCCAACTGCGGCGGGTCATCGAGCATTACAATCTCGCCATCGACAACGGCCCGAACGAAACCTTGTTGCGCAAGTGATTCGAAAATTTGAACATGCTCTCCTTTGCGATCTTTAACCACCGGCGCCAGCAACATTAATCGCAGGTCATCTTGGAGTTCTAGGACCTGGTCGACCATTTGCGAGACAGTTTGAGCTTCCAAAACTTCACCGTGATCAGGGCAGCGCGGTATCCCTACACGCGCGAACAGCAAACGTAAGTAGTCGTAAATCTCGGTAATGGTGCCAACAGTGGAACGTGGATTGTGGGACGTCGACTTTTGCTCAATAGATATAGCTGGCGACAGACCTTCAATGTGATCGATATCCGGTTTTTCCATCATCGACAAAAACTGGCGAGCATAGGCAGATAAGGACTCGACATAGCGCCTTTGGCCCTCCGCATATATCGTGTCGAATGCCAGCGACGATTTGCCGGAGCCGGATAATCCGGTAATGATGATTAACTTATCTCGCGGTAGATCTAGATCTACTCCTTTCAGATTATGTGTCCGCGCACCGCGAATTTGAATGGTATCGGTTGCCACCAGCTAAGAACGCCTGTCGTAAATGAAATACGCTACTATACGACCTTTTTTCCACAATAAACAAACCGGCCCGTGGTCAGTAACACACAATTGAGTCCAACCGAGTGGCGCGCCATTTTTTCGCTGGCGCTATTGTTTTTCTTACGCATGCTAGGGCTATTCATGCTCTTACCTGTGCTGTCCCTTTACGTTAGCGAACTTACACACGCAACGCCGACCCGAATCGGCCTAGCGATTGGTATCTATGCGTTGACCCAGGCGATATTCCAAATCCCGCTCGGAAAGCTTTCAGACCGATTTGGCCGTAAACCTGTAATAGCTGGCGCATTGGCGATATTCACGATAGGCAGCTTGGTAGCCGCGCTCACGAACAATGTTTTTTTTGTCATCCTTGGTCGCGCTTTACAGGGTGCCGGCGCTTTATCCAGCGCCGCACTCGCGCTTGCGGCTGATTTGAGTCGAGATCACCAGCGTACAAAATTCATGGCCGGTATAGGCATCGCCGTTGCGCTTGCTTTCTCTATTGCCTTCGTCGCCGGTCCGCTGATCGACGGGTTGGTAGGACTTCAGGGCATATTCATTTTTGTTGCCTGCCTGGGCCTATTCGGTATCCTCGTGCTATTTACCCTTGTACCGACGCCAAGAGGCAATAGCGAAACGAGCAAAAGACCGACTAACTCGCGCCTTGAACCTCAATCCCCACTACGATATCTGCTGCTACACGCCGGCGGCTTTTTCCTACATGCAATTTTGGCAATCACATTTGTCGCCGTACCGCTGCACCTAGCAAACGAGTTGCAGCTTGATTCCGGCTTGCACTTCAAAATTTACTTGCCGGTAATTCTGCTCTCGCTGTTTTTTGTGGGTCCGATGATTATGCTCAGCAATCGACACCGCAACGAAAGCACAATGAGACTAGTGGCTATTGCGGCGCTCAGCCTCGGGCTTGGTCTGCTTTACTTTACCGGCGCAACGATGACGACAACAGGTTTAGCGCTCACAATCTTTTTCGTTGGATTTAATTTTTTAGAAGCGGCGCTCCCCAGTCAGCTGTCCAAAGAAACTAGCGTCGACACCCGTGGTGCAGCCATGGGGCGCTATGCCAGCCTGCAATTTCTAGGTACGTTTTGCGGCGCGCTATTAGGCGGCGCCACATTGGGGTATTTGGGCATAGAAGCGGTACTTGGCGTCGCAGCGCTTCTAGCCTGCAGTTGGTTCGTAACGTCGGTCGCCCTCAGCAGACCTGCGCCATTCGGCGAGCAGACGCTAAGCAAAACCGACTAAACGCACCGTATCAGTTTGAACCTGTCGCTGCTGCGAAACAAACCTCTCCAGCGCCGCTGTTCATTGCAGATCTGCTTGGGTAGAATTCTATATGCGGAATCGACCGATTGCCGATCGATTCGTTAATCGAATGACCTTTAACCGTGGCACGGAACGCCGCGACAAATTAAAAAGGAGAGGACCAATATGGCCCGCGGAGTAAACAAAGTTACTTTGATCGGAAATTTAGGCGCTGACCCCGAAGTTCGCTACACCGCGAACGGCAGCGCGGTTGCCAACATTAGATTGGCTACTGCGGAGAGTTGGCGCGACAAAGAATCTGGGGAGCAGCAAGAACGAACGGAATGGCACAGAATAGTATTTTTCAGTCGACTTGCCGAAATCGTTGGCGAATACCTTAAAAAAGGTTCGCAAGTTTACGTAGAAGGCCGTTTACAGACGCGCAAATGGCAAGATCGCGATGGCAACGATCGCTACACCACCGAAATTGTCGCAAATGAAATGCAAATGCTGGGCGGCCGTGGCGGCGGCGGTGGTTTTGATTCGCCGAGTAGTGCTGGCGGCTCCTCGTCCGGCGGCGCGCCGGCACCGCAATCGGGCAATGAACCCCCAATGGATGATTTCGACGACGACATACCGTTTTAGCGAGCTGAGCATCGCGGTTCGTGAGTCAACGAACTAACATCGTCATCACCCTAACCATCGCGATAATTATCGCGATGGTTTTTTATTTTCGCGGCGAGTCAAACTTACATCCTACTAAGCTCGCTACCGAGACTGTCCCCGAAGACGAAGCCATGCACATCGCGCGGGCGGTGGAGCTATTCAAAGCAAAACTCGAAAAGCGGGATGCTAATAGCACGCTAGTTCAGCGCGGCGCTCATCCGAAACAGCACGGCTGCGTGCAAGGTGTTCTTCGCGTCGTGAGCAATCTCGATGAATCGTTAATTACGCCCTTATTTCAACCGGGCGCCGAATACCCGGCGTGGATTCGATTCTCGAACAACGATGATCCCGGGCCAGACACCGGTCCTGACGTTCGTGGCATGGCAATCAAATTGTTCGACGTACCTGGGGACAAATACACCGGGACGGAACCGATACATGATCTGCTCCTGGTTTCGCATCCTGTATTTCTATTTAAAGATGTTAAAACTTATGTTCGCGCGTTCGACGCTTTTTCGAAAAAACACGTGCTGCGCTTTTTTTTCAACCCGCTCAACCCGCAAATTAAAGCGTTCCAAATCGCCCGCGATATGCAGAAAACTCATCGTGATTTGCTCGGCATGCGCTGGTGGAGCATGGTGCCGTATCAATACGGGCAAAATAAGGCAGTAAAGTATTCCGCTCGCCCCTGCCCATCGCACCGTGCAGAGCGGCACAACTATGGCGCGGGCGCAACTAAAAATTTCTTGAGCGAGCGATTGCAAGAATCATTAGCCGAAGGGCCAGCATGCTTTGAATTCATGGTGCAGTTTCAAAACGATCCGAAAACTATGCCAATAGAAGACCCACGCGTTGAGTGGGACGAAACCATCACACCATTCGAACCCATCGCGCAACTTTTTATTCCTCAGCAAAACTTAGGCGACGAGACGCAAACTCAGTTTTGCGAAAATTTTACATTCAACCCATGGCGGGCCATTGAAGCGCATCGTCCGCTCGGCGGTATTAGTCGCGCTCGGCGAGTTATTTACGAAGAACTGGCAGCTTATCGACGCGCAAAGAACGACGCGCTTGGCATTGAACCCACTCCGCCGCCGTTATTTGCTCCATAGTGCGGAGCGAGAAATATTTACGAAGCGGACTGCGTTAGAGCGTTTTGATGTACTCGATGACGGCGAGAATTTGCTCATGGCTGAGCCGAGGGCGACCGTCTTTGCCGGTACCCCATTCGTGGCCGGCGTTGGAATTACCTGGGACACGAGTATCAAACTCAAAGACATGTTCAGAAGCATGGTTAGTTATCGTCGTTTGATACCCCATATTTTTCTCATCATAAACCCAGTCACCCAACTGAAAAATGACCGAACGTTCCTCCGCCGGCAACATTAATTCATACATATTCGGTACTGAGCCATTGTGGAGATAAGGTGGGCTCGCCCAAATGCCATTTAAGGGTCGTGCCTTATAGGCTAGCAATGCTTTTTCACTAGTTTCCGTTCCCCTTTTCATTGGCTCGCCGTCCAGGTATTTAACCGGATGTCTCTCGTCACCGTGGCCAAATGATTTTGCGTCTCGACGCGACAGCACCGTTTGGAAAATATTATTAAGGATTACCCCACCCATCACGTGATTCACTATGTATAAGGATGGTGCAGTTTCGCCTAGTTCATCGCCGGCGATATAGAATCTTTTGCCGCCTTGAAAAGCCCCTGAGGCACCCATGAGTTCAACGGCGCTGAGCGCGGTTGCTGGGTCGCTGCCCACTGCCGCAAGACTACTCATTCGCACTTGGATTTTTCGTTGTTCATCGTCACGATTAATATCGAGATGACACGCACCACAATATTCGGCGTAGTATGCTTTTCCGCGCTTGGCCTGTTGCGGCTCTACAGCTGGCAAGCCGGCATCCTGCCAACGTGGTGACTTCAATTCCCTAACAAGCTTTTCGATTCGGCGAAGCGTGCG
>JBCCFA010000347.1:0-4938 GCA_039029975.1 Pseudomonadota bacterium | reverse complement strand
CAATCGAATTTAGCTCAATTTCGGAGATGTTTAGTCCTTTATTTGCGCCGCGAAATTCGTCAACCTCCCACTGTTTCTTGGCGAAACGAAGGTAATGACGTGTTTTAGATATGACCTGACTTATCGCTAAGGTATCGAGCATTTCCTGTGCGTCGACGTAGGGAATGCTGTACTCAAATTCTTCTCGTTCTACCAATGATTTCGTAGATTTAAGATTTAAGGAAGCTTCATCGGCCGCGAGTCTTATTCGAATCGAACTGCGCGGTGTATTGGCGAGATAGGCTTGCTGTATGTCTATTTGGCGTTCGCTCAGCGTTCGCCATTCGTTCCCTCGCACTAAGAACTTGCGTTCGATTTCCGTTGCCATCTGTTAGCCTTATTACGCCTCGCGGGTTGTTGCCGGGGTAGTTCACCGCGCTCGGTCAAAGGCGGTAAACTTTCGGTCACGATGGATCTTAACAATCTTTCCCTAAAGGACGTATCAGCACAACGTTTGGCTGTCGTTACTTTGCTCGGATTTTCGTCCGGCCTGCCGTTGGCATTGTCGTCTGGTACCTTACAAGCTTGGTTTACATTTTCCGGCGTCGATGTGCAAACAATTGGTTTGCTCTCTGTGGTTGGTTTGCCTTATGTGTTCAAATTTCTATGGGCACCATTGTTAGATCGATATGGTTTGACTTTGCTAGGACGACGCAAGAGCTGGATGCTAGCGAGCCAATTTGTGATTGCCGCTTGTTTGCTGGTAATGGCTAGTTTGGCGCCCGCGGAGCAGCCGTTTGCGCTAGGCATGATGGCATTATTGCTGGCTTTATTTTCCGCCACCCAAGATATTGCTATCGATGCCTATCGTACCGAGTTATTGTACGAATCGGAACGGGGGTTAGGCATCAGTTTGGCGGTGAGCGCTTATCGATTGGCGCTATTAAGCGCCGGTGCTGGTGCACTAATCGTCGCCGAAAAATTCGGCTTTAGTTTCGCGTACTGCGTTATGGCGTCGTTGATGTTGATTGGTCTACTCACGACGTGGCTGGCGCCGATGGTCGCGGATGTTGCGGCCACAAAACAACATGCGCTGGCTTCATTTCGCGACGCATGGCGTTCGTTTCGTCGTCGGCCGCAATGGTTGGCGCTTTTAGCGTTAGTTGCCACCTATAAATTAGGTGACGCGTTTGCCGAGAGCTTAACGACAACATTCATGTTGCGGGAGATGGACCTGACATTAACGGAGTTAGCTTGGTTTAACAAAACTCTAGGTATCTTGGCGACTATCGCGGGTGGGCTGATAGCCGGTTTGGTGATGCTCAAAATACGGCTATTTGCCGCACTCTTCGGGTTCGCGATACTTCAGCTCGCGACAAACTTAGGGTTTGTGCTGTTGGCACTATTCGGGCCCAACCACTGGGGGATAGCGTTGGTTGTGGTCGCCGAAAATTTATTTGGCGGCATGGGAACCGTGGCCTTGGTTGCTTTGATCATGAGCCTATGTGACCGACAATTTACAGCGACACACTTCGCGCTACTTACCGCGGTTGCCGCCCTTGGAAGGGTGTTCAGCGGACCGATTGCGGGTCTCGTCGCGCACGGCTTGGGGTGGACCACGTTTTTTGGCGCTTCGTGTTTAATTGGATTTATTCCTGTAGCGATTCTCCTCTACGCGAGACAGATGTTTTATGCGGGCATCCAACAAAGGGCAGTTTGAAAAAAAACTCAAAATCGACGGGCGACGTTTTAGACGAATTGCCGTGATCGCCGACACGCATGGCCCATTGAATCAAGAGATTGCTGCTCGGCTAGATTCCTATGACAGTGTCTTGCATGCGGGCGATCTCGGTGGATGGGGTTACTTCGCAAAAATTAAGGTGCCAGTGCACGCTGTACTCGGTAACAATGATGTCTCCGCCAAATGGCCGCGAGCTGAGCACGACGTTTTGCGCACTTTGCCAGATGTCTTAGAAGTGCAACTTCTCGGCGGCCTACTCGTGATTGTTCACGGTCATCAATTCCCTCACGCCAAGAAGCGCCACCAACATCTTAGTGCGCGATTCCCGACAGCCAAAGCGATTGCCTATGGTCATAGCCACCGACCATGCATCGACAAATCGACGACGCCGTGGATTTTAAACCCGGGCGCGGCGGGTAACGTGCGAACCTATAACGGGGCCGGTTTTATCTCGCTACGCATCAGCCGAGCGGGCTGGCGTGTGTCTCGCGAGGATATTGCTTGATTGAAGAGGGACGATTATTACGCTTGGGCTTAATTGGTTAGAACTAGAGGTTATGAGAATGCGCGCGCTATCGAATCCTAGGGCCGGCGTTACTCTGGTATCTTGACCTGTCTCGACGGTTATACCCGCGATTCTGATTTTGGTGGCCGTCGTATCCGTAGCGACGCGGCTGCCTTTGGTTGCCGTAACCGTAACCATAGGCTTGTCGAGGTTGTTGGTAGCCGTAACCATAGCCCCCCCGAGGTTGCTGGTAGCCATAACCGCCGCGCGGCACGTAATTTCGACGGTCACCGGAGTCGTACCTATCAGCGTGCCGCCGCTCGTCCCGTTGTTGGACGCTTCGATCCGCTTGATTGTTGCGCCGGGAACGGTGTGCGCCGCTGTTGTCTGAATAGGTGCGAGGCGCATCATAGCGACTGTTCGGGCGGGAACGGCGAAAACTTGGATAATCGCGCCGATAGTCTCGCCGGTTACCGTAATTCAGTCCATCACCTATCCGATTGTGACGGTTCAGTCCGTCACCGGGGATCGGACGACCGCGCGGGTATTTATACGCACCGTAGGCGCGATCGTTATAGGCTTGGGGGTCAGGATAGTGGCCGCGTTTGCCATAACCGTAGCCGCGATCTCCGTAGTATTCTGCCGTCGCTGCCATGCTGAAGATCAAACAAACGCCGAATAGCACGGCGCGACCAGCGGCCCCGGCCTTCGCTATGCCGAAAGAATTTTGTAGAACTTTTTGGCGCATTTGTTCCCTCACAGTCGCGCCCTAATGGCGCGCAAACGTTGTCTTATCAGGGGCGGTCCACCCCAAGAAGTCTACTGCAAGTGATATGAGTTTTTGCTGAACGAGCTACTAAGTGCGAATTAGTCGAGATCTTTGATTACCCGAATGCCGATTCCGTCGTTGCCGGCGTCAAAGCGGAATTTATCGCGTTTAGCGGAACGGAGCGCCTTCGGCCCGCTAGAGTATGCACCCCCTCGTACAACTCGAACCGAGCAATCGCCGCCAGCAAAAGCGCTGGTATCGTTAGGCGCACCTTCATAGTTCTTGTGGTAGCAGTCGTATACCCATTCTTGAACGTTGCCTGCTGTATCGAAAATCCCGAAAGGGTTCGCTTTGAATCTTCCTATCCGGGTGGGTAGCCTCGGATCTAACCCGGTTTCGCAAGCGAAACAATGGGCATTGTCGCTGCCAAGATAACGGCCCCACCAGTAAGATGTTGCTGTCCCACCTCGCGCCGCATACTCCCATTCTGCTTCCGTAGGAATGCGATATTTGCCGCCGCTTTGTACCGACAGCCACTGCGCGTAGGCCACCGCATCATTCCAGGAGACAAAGACGACCGGATGCTTGGTCGGCTCTTGGGTATTGCTTTTATGCACAATGCGTCCGTTGGCTTTCGCAAACCGGGTATATTCTGCAATGGTTACTTCATTCACGCTGATAGCGAACGATTGGGCAGCGATTTTTCGCGCAGGGCGCTCATCGAATTCAGCCGAACTGCTTTGGCTCCCCATCATGAACTCACCTGCAGGAAGCGCGATCATGAGCGGGCCGGTGCCGCCCGATTTCAACTCATCACTAAAAGTTGTGCCCTGTGCTACCACAGGGGTTTTTGTTGGCGTTGGTTCGGCGGTATCGCTTGATTCCTCAACAGCGCCTATATCCTCGTCATCATCGAAACTAAAATCTTCCGCGCCGTCGTCGGTATCGTCCGACGCGCTGTCATCAATGACTTCTTCTGCCGGACCGTCGAATTCGACCAGCATATTGTCTTTGTCATCTTGTTGTTGAAGAAACCACCATCCGCCGCCAGCCAAGCCAGCCAGCAGGAAGATGATTCCGGCGACCAAGCCGAGCTTGCTTTTCTTCGGCTCGTCATCATCGACAACAAAGCCCGCAGCTCGTGCTGCATTTTCTTTTGCTTCTTGAGGAGACAATGGCGCCGCAGGAGCCGGTTCAGCGGTAGTTGCTGCGGCTGGCGGTGGGGCGGCCGATGCTGTTGCCTCTTCTTTGGCGCCGACGTTAATTATCACAATAGTGGTATTGTCTTGGCGCGGCATGTTTGCCTCTTCGACCGCTCGCAGCAGCGAATCGACGCAGGCCTTGGCATTGTCCTCTTCTTCCACAAAAGATTGGACTTTGGCGCTACTGAGTGTGTCCAAACCGTCGCTGGCGACGATTAACCGGTCCCCAATCGATAATTCGACCGGTTGGTCGGGACAGTCGATATCGGCGATTTCGTCGCCAGTTAAGGCACTCATCAACATGTTTCGAGAAAAACCGGCCTCCGGATCAACCGGATTGCCTTCCGCCGCCATGCGGTCGAGGAATCCACCGTAACTGTGATCGGCGTTCAATTTTCGGATTTGCCCGTCTCGACAGAGATACAGATGACTGTCGCCAACACTAACCCAACGCAGTCGGTTTTCTTCCAGCAAAATGCCCACCAAGGTGCAACCCATGCCCTTCAGCGCAGCGGTTTCGCGCACAGTCTCGGTAATGGAATTATTCGCTTGAATCACCGCTTCATTGAGCAGTAGCGGAATGTTGTCGTTGGGGAAATTGCCGGTGACGTGCTTATTGAATGTCTGCACCGCCATGTTACTGGCTACGTTACCGGCGGCATGTCCGCCCATGCCATCTGCAACGATGACCAATGACCCGCCTTCACCCTCGCCCAAATGGGTGATTAAGAATGCATCTTCT
>JBCCFA010000346.1:0-4949 GCA_039029975.1 Pseudomonadota bacterium | reverse complement strand
TTCTGTGAAAATCTCTGAGTGGGACCGGGCACTACGCAGTGAGTGTGCGTAAACAATATGTCGTAGATCTACGTAGCCTCGACAATCCGCTTGGTCTTTTTAAGATGCGTCTATCTGATCCAGATTATTTGATTCATGGCACAAACAAGCCATCCGGCGTAGGTCTGCGTGTAAGCCATGGATGCATGCGCCTATACCCGGAAAATATCGCAAGCTTGTTTGAATCCGCCCCCCACGGGACCACAGTCCAAATCGTCAATCAACCCGTTCTCGTGGGATGGCGAGGCGAAGTCCTGTATCTTGAAGTGCACCCACCGCTTGCCGAAGACACGCGCGATTTGTTATCGCTCGCCACTGAGAAAATTACCGCTGCGTTAAAACGTAAATCCGTCAATCCTTTGCTCGACCAGGACTTAATCGCGGAGATCGTCATTCAGAAAATCGGCATACCAATTCCGGTCAACCAACAAGACCTACATCTTCCAAATTATTTAGCCTCCGCAAGAAAGACTCTCAACCTGGTGCCGGAAAAGAACGCTGAAGTTGCCGCGGCTGGTCGCTAATTGCGCATTTGTTTAGGGTTGTGACTTGCTTGGCGTTTTCTGAGCAGCTCGGGCGCCATTTTGTGCGCTCTGTTTTTTCGTAAATTTCCATTTGGGCTAATTTATTTATTGCCTAGAACATGGGATGTGAGCATGAAGAATTTACTACCACTCGTCATCGCTATTTTGTTGATCGCGCCACAAGCAGGCTTCGCGGACGACATTGCCGTCCACAACGACCGACACGATTTGCTCGAGCCCGAGCAAAACTGGCAAAGCAACATCGATAAACTAGACGTCGAGGTCAAAGCACAACTTGTCGAGCACACAGTAAGCGAAGAAACGGCTAGCTGGTCCGATCTCTGGGAATAAGCATGCCTAACCCCGTAAGGGTACCGTTGCCTGATCTGAATTCAGCACTCCCCTGAGACACCTTTAATTGCTTATGCTAGGGTAGCGCAGCTCATAATAGTGAACGGCGCAATGACCTTAAAAGACACGCAAACAAGCTCGTACCTCCTTTCGCATCAAGACGACCCCGTGAATTGGCATCCATGGGGCGAAGAAGCGATCGCCCAAGCCAAGAAAAAAAACCGCCCCATACTCCTTTCGATCGGCGACTCCGCCTCTCATGACTGCAAGGTGATGGCGAGCGAGGCGTTCACCAGCAATCAAATCGCCAAGTTAATGAACAACCAGTTTGTGAATATCTTGGTCGATCGCAACGAACGACGAGACGTTGACCGCGTCTATCAAACGGCCCATCGATTACTCACGCGCAGCGGTGGCGGCTGGCCACTCACCGTTTTTCTCGATCCGAACGATCTATTACCCTTCTATAGCGGTACTTATTTCCCTGCGCAGGCTAACGAGAAAGCCCCAGCCTTCCGAGATGTTCTAAAACGCATGTCGGATACCTATGAGACGCAATTCGAAAAGATCTCGGAATTTAAACCGAAATTATTGGAAGCCATCGTCAAAGCGGTCGGTGGTGGCGAATCAAGCGAAGTTGGCGAACGCCTGGTTGATCGCGCCTGTGCCCAAATCGACAATAGTTTTGATGAAAAGTACGGTGGATTCGAAAGTACACCAAAGTATCCGCACGCACCCGGCTTAGCATTTCTAAATGGGGCCATTGAGCACGCGGGAAACGAGGAACAAGCCACCAGAGCGACGCATATGCTTGATTTCACGCTCGCACAACTTTCTTTGGGTGGCATGCATGATCATATTGGCGGGGGTCTGTTCGGCTATTCCGCTGAACGTGATTGGTCCATTCCGCATTTCGAAAAAACATTAGCCGACAACGCGCAATTAATTTCTGTGTTTGCTGAGCGCGCTCAGGAAACAAACGTGCCATGGTTTAAACACGTGGCAAATCAAGCCGCAGACTGGATGCTACGAGAGATGTTACTAACAAATGGCGCATTTGCGACCAGTTTAGATGCGCGCTCAAATAACACCGAGGGTCGTTATTACACCTGGTCAAAAGACGAGGTGAAAGCGGTACTAACAGATGACGCTTCCGAGTTTTCTTTCGCCTTCGGCTTAGATAAATCAGCGAACTTCCGCGGGAAATGGCATTTAGCGTGCAAGATGCCAGAAACACTCAGCGAACTGCCCGGCGAAGAATCGATAGAAACTTATAAAGGATATTTTCAAAAGCTGTTGGACGCGCGTCACAGTCGACACGCGCCCTATCGTGATGAAACTGTGGTGGCGGCGTGGAATGCGCTAGCAATCAAAGCGCTATTCGATCTTGCGCGTTCTGCTGATCGGGAAGATTGTTCGACAGCCGGGTTCGCGACAATAGATTATCTTCGCGACGTACATTGGCGGAACTCGACACTGGCGGCTACCAGTAAAGATGGCAAACCAGGCGTTGCAGGATACCTAGAAGATTACGCGTTTCTGCTGGATGCATTGGTCAGCCTCGACACGGATAAGCGACGATCAGAAGACTTGGAGTTTGCCACCGACTTAGCCGACTCAATGGTGAGCAGATTCTATGATGACAATAACGGCGGCTTCTTTTTCGTGCAGCGAGAAGACGCGGCCCCACTTCATGCGTTGAAGATATTCGCTGACGACTGGATCCCCTCCGGTAACGCGATTGCGCTAAGCGGCTTAATAAGCTTGTCACGTATTACCGATGATAACCAGCACGCTGAGATAATCGAACGGAGCCTTAAAGCAGGTATGGGTGACACAAATGATTGGCCATCCGCCCACGCGTCTATGGTTCGCGCGTCGATGCGGTTCGAAAATTTCCGCCAATAAACCGATGTTGCTGCGAATCTAGTGCCGGAAGATTACTTCTCAACACAGGCAAATGCTTATCAAGCGTTCCGGCCTCGCTATCCACAATCTCTGATCGACTACCTTGGCACCAAACTGGATAAACGAGCCACCATCGTTGATTGTGCTACTGGCAACGGCCAAGCCGCAATCGCCTTCGCCGGCGAACAGCGCCGCATTATCGGATTAGATTTAAGTCATTCACAGTTAGTGAACGCGCCAAGGCATGCAGGTGTGAGCTGGGTCCAATCGACAGTCGAACAGATACCGCTTAATGATCGAAGCGCCGACTTAATCATCGTCGCTCAAGCCTTACATTGGTTTAACTTTGCGGCGTTCTATGCAGAAGTTAGGCGAATCGCAACCACAAATGGGTTTATCGCTGCGTGGACATATAGCCTATTAGCGGCCTGCGACCAATTCGATGACGACATCGCGACGGTAATCCGGTGGTTTTATCATGACGTTGTTGGCGAATATTGGCCACCGGAACGGCGCTGGGTCGATGACGAATATCAGAGTATCCCCTATCCTTTTCAGGACGAACCGACCCCACTGTTCAGTATTCCTATCAGCTGGGATAAGGACGCGCTAGTCGGATACGTAAGCTCCTGGTCAGCCGTGGCCCTGTATCGACGCAAGCTTAGCCGCAACCCAATCCCCTTATTCGATGAAAAGCTCGCTAGTATCTGGCCGAGTGCAAGCTTCAAAATACAATTTCAGTGGCCGCTGTCGCTGCGCTTTGGTGCAGTCCACTAGCGCCAAAAACGAACAAACTCTCCCGAACTCCCCCGTTTTGGCGTACCCTAGGCGCTATGAGCCCATCGCAGAAAACGAAGCGACAATCGGCAACGGTTGCCAAATAAAATTAGAACAATGATCGAACGCATAGACGATCTCGCGCGCAGCATGCGCGAACAATTTGACGAAATCATTGACGTTCGTTCGCCGGCCGAGTTCGCTGAAGATCATATTCCGGACGCTGTAAATTTACCGGTTCTCAGTGACGATGAACGAACCGAAGTTGGCACAATTTACTGTCAGGAGTCACGCCAACATGCACGGCGGATTGGTGCGAGTTATGTTACGCGAAACATTTCTGAGCACCTTACACAACATTTTGCTGATAAACCAAACAGCTATCGTCCGTTGATCTATTGCTGGCGAGGAGGCATGCGATCTGAATCGATGGCGACTATCTTAAACAGCGTTGGCTGGTACTCGAAAACTGTGAGCGGTGGTTACCGATCTTGGCGTCAAGAAGTTGTAAAACATCTGCGAAATAACCCACTGGAATATCGTTTTATACTGATCGACGGCCAGACCGGCACAAATAAAACCAAAGTTCTCTCGAAATTAGCGACAAAACAGTTACAAATACTCGACTTGGAATGTCTCGCTCAGCATCGTGGCTCAGTATTCGGCAGCCTGGAAAACAACAAGCAGCCATCACAAAAAATGTTCGAGTCAATGATTTTCGACGAGCTGAGTAAATTCGATCCGAGTAAACCAATTTTTGTGGAAGCGGAATCACCCAAAATTGGTCGACGTGCCTTACCAGCTTCAGTCGTGGACAATATGCGCCGTTCACCGCGCATAGAGCTTCGAGCCGCACCTAAGACACGAGCAAAAGGACTGGTCGCGACATATTCAGATTTGGTTTGTTCTCCGAGAAGATTACTGGCCGCAATCGAGTATTTAAGGCCTTATCATTCTCGTTCGAAAATAGAACAATGGAAAACCCTGACCCACGATGGCGATTTCGAGGAACTGGCTTTCGGTTTGGTAACCGAACACTACGATCCCTGTTACGCTCGGCAACGACGCAAACGTAACGATTCGCCCATCGAAATTATTGAAATGAACGATTTGGATGATGATGCTATAAGTTCAGCAGCAACAAAAATTACTCAACTGAGCAACAACGCAAAATCTACGTTTGCGCCTGCTGCCACGAAAAATACCAATCGAGCTGTCGCCTGATTACGTTAAAGTGATTTGAAGATCCTGACTTACGTCAGATAAATCCTTAGCCGATAACGTATTTAAATTTATCGCACTTGCGACCACCGTCAGACATCCCACCATTAAATTAGCGCCCCTTTTGCG
>JBCCFA010000345.1:0-5001 GCA_039029975.1 Pseudomonadota bacterium | reverse complement strand
GTTCCACCCGCACCCTCCTCGACCTTCAGCGCGGGCGACGCACCGCGGACGACGAGGATGAGGAGCGGCTGAAAGAACTCTATGCCGCCGGCTTGGCCTACAACTCGGTTTCGTAATTATCTGGCATCGCCGCCCCACGAGCTTGGCGGGCTTTTTTCATGTGCGACAGATAAACGGATCCATCGAGGAACTGAAAGGCGCGTGGCAGCGGACTGCAAAATTCTGTTGCCTCGAAAGGTAAGGTGTCGGTGATTTCGCTATTATTCAGCGCTGCATAACGGGCACGAAGTAGGGGTTCCGTGACTTGCCAATTATCAAGCGCCACTTGCAAGGTTGAAGCGATATCTGTCACGCGGCTTATGCGCTGCAGTTCTGCGTCTACAAGCACTAAAAGTCCGTCACGGTTATCAGATTTGACGCTCGCTAGCTTCATCCAAAATCGGTCTCATCACGTAAAAACGCTATGCTAAGGCGCTTTGCACCCATTTGTCATCGACATCTAGACGGCGAAATTCGTCGCATAGTGTGCGTTGCTTTGATTTTTTCGTGCTGCGCTCATCTTGTTGCTTGTTCAAGCCACGTTGTTCAGGGCCGACAAATTACCGGCGCTTCACCCATCCGACAGGCCCAGCATTTTGAAACAGAAGTAGTAAGTCATGATCCTACTCAGTGTGTCGTCAATACAAAATGGCAGAATCAGCGCTTACCCGGAACGTGGATAGATGAGCGCAATTCGGCGTTACGCGCCGCGTTAATCGCCGCGCAAAGTTGTTGCGAAAAACCGCAATTAAGATCGGTGGAAGATTGGATGGTTGGATTTACCGCTTACCAAGCGAAGTTTGACTGCCTAGAGAACTGAGCAAGCTAGGCGAGCCGCGGAATCCGGGCGCGCATCGACGCATGAAATTCAGCTAAAATGCGGATTTTTCAAGATGGGGATGAAAGATGAAAGTAGATTCCAGTGTCAGCGCTGTAGTGACGGGTGGCGCTTCCGGTTTGGGCAAAGCCACCGCCCTCACGCTCGCAGAAAAAGGGGCAAAGGTTGCCATCTTCGATTTGAATGAAGAGGCAGGTGAAGCAACGGCGGCGGAGATCGGCGGCGTTTTCTGCAAAGTCAATGTCACCTCTGATGAAGATGTGGATGCCGGTTTTGCCAAAGCGCGCGACGCGATTGGTCAGGAAAGAATCTTGGTGAATTGTGCCGGCACTGGTAACGGTATTAAGACAGCTGGGCGGGACAAGAAAACGGGCGAAATAAAAGCGTTCCCGCTAGACCAATTCGAATTAATCATTCAGATCAATTTGATCGGGACGTTTCGTTGTATTGCGAAATCTGCTTCGGGCATGATGACGCTCGACCCCATTGATGAATACGGTGAAAGAGGTGCGATAGTCAACACAGCAAGTGTCGCCGCTCAGGACGGTCAAATTGGTCAGGCCGCTTACACCGCATCGAAGGCGGGTGTGCTTGGGATGACATTACCGGTGGCGCGCGACTTAATGAGCGAAGGGGTTCGCGTGAACACAATTCTCCCAGGTTTATTCGATACGCCTTTGCTCGCTTCTTTACCGGACAATGTTCGTCAAGCGCTGTCCGCTTCGGTACCGTTCCCTAAACGCCTCGGTGCGCCTGCGGAATATGCAAACTTAGCGCTAACAATGATTGAAAACAGTTACTTTAACGGCGAGAGCGTCCGCTTGGATGGCGCCATACGAATGGCGCCGCGTTAGTTTGGGCGTCCGGATAAACGTTGAGCGGGCGCTTGACCGAGCGCCCGCTAAGAAAGATTTCAACAACGAGCTCGTCTACCCCGCAAAACTATTGGCGAAAACATCAGCTTAAAGAACCATCGCAACCGGGAAATTTTCCCGAAATTCGTATCAAACGCCAAATGCCGGGTTGACCCTCGAAAGTGGCTCTCAAAGCAGCTTCTCGATGTGTGTCCTAACTCGCTGAAACGCAGCGTTTTTTTGAATTGCTAGCACCTCATTTTCGTACCGCAAGAGAGGCAATTGTAAAAATCGGTAATATGCCGCGATTTTCGCATCGACCCGTTCACAAATCACTCAACTTCCTGGACAATGTCCGCCACAAATAGCTGGTCTGTCGATGTGTAGGACGGCAACAATAAACGAGTAATTTCGGTAGTATTACCGCTTAAAAGTTACGGGAGAACGTCTGCTACGTGACATCCGTGATAAGGCCTACAAGGTCTTCTCAGTCGGATGCGTTAACCGTTTAAGAAAACTAGGTGATTGGCATGCGCCAGATCCTTGGAGGAAATAAGGGAATGATTACGAAAACAACGATTTACAGGGTAGCCTTGGGAGCGCTATTACTAGCCACTTCTTCAGCCCACGCCGCCGTGGCAACTTTGGACAACATCAATAGTAGTGACGGTGGGGCAACACTGTTTGACCCAGGTACTACGTCAATTGCCGCGACAGGCGATCCGCTCGTCAACATGGTGACCATCGGCTTGATGGATTTCGAGGCGAGCACTGACGATGTTGCTTCGCCTAGCACGGCACTCGATACCATCTTCATGACGGTAAATGCACCGGACGGGTACCTCATTACCGGCATAAACTACTTCGAGTCTGGCTCATACACAGTAACCGGCGGTGTCGTCGGTGCTGACGGTTCCATCGTAGTCGGTGGTGTCTCAACCGACCTTGGGAGCCCAACGGTGGTCGCCGATGCGGTTGGAACCGCGATGGGTACATTCATGTATCCGGTGTCGGTCGATATAGACCCCACCGACTCAGTTGATATTTCAGCCACTAACAGTCTCTTCGCAGTAGTCTTTGGAAGCCCTGGTGCTTCGGCTTCCATCGTGAAAGACGTGGCATACTTCGAAGTGGAACTTACCGCGATTCCGTTGCCGCCGGCAGTTTGGATGTTAGGTTCTGCGCTTGTTGGTTTGGTAGCAGTGCGGCGGAAAGCTAGCTAACGATTGACGTAACGCGACAGCTTTGATGAAAAAACCCAGGCTCTGCCTGGGTTTTTTTTGCTCAAAGAAATGCTTTTAACAGTTTCAAAAAGTCATCTAGCCTATCGTGATGCACCCAATGACCGGCGTTCGCGAAACTTTCAACTCGGGCATTTTGGAAGTGCTTTGCCCGACCGTCTTCTTCGGGGTTCGATGCCCAACTTTCTTCACCGTTCACTAAACAGGTTGGGCAGGTAATTAGCTCCCATAATTTCTGCACTTCTTCTTGAGGCATGTCGTACGGTGGCCAAGATCTCACGTAGTTATCGAATTTCCACGAGTAAGTACCGTCTTCGTTTTGATTCACGCCATGTACCGTTAAGTGGCGCGCTTGTTCTGGCGTGAGGTGTTTGTTTTCCGTTTGCATCCTCTGGTAAGCGTCTTCCACGGTTGCGTAGCGGCGCGGTAGGCGGCCAGCGAGCTCTCGTTGCTCATCCACCCACTTTCGCATGCGTTCATGAAAGGGTTTTTTTGCCCGTTCAGCCATCATTTGCTGAGAAAAGCCCAGTCCCTCTATCGCAACGATTTTGCGTACGTTTTCGGGATACAGACCGGCATAACGAAGCGCAATATTGCCGCCAAGCGAGTGGGCGACCAAAGTGACGGGCGCCAGATTTTGCTGGTGGATTAACTGTGACAAGTCATAGATATAATTACCCATGCGGTAGTTACCGTCGCTCGTCCAGTCGCTATCTCCATGGCCGCGCAAATCGGGCGCAATGACATGCCAATCCTCGCGCAGCGCACTAGCGACCCAATCCCAATTGCGACAGTGATCGCGTCCCCCATGCACAAGCACTAGCGGAGGCGCCTTCGCGTTACCCCAGTCGACATAGTGCAAGCGAATGCGCTGTGAAAAATAGGTGTGAGAGGTTGGTCCAGGATGACGATTCATGTCTTGTTCAGATTAGTGCGCGGTTCTCGATATTAACAGTATCGAAGCGCTAATAGCGACTCTAATGCCCCGTGTCCTAAACATTCATCAGGCAAAAAGCGCGCCTATTTGCACCTCAGCCCGATAGGAATGAAGAGCGAAGCTTGGTTTCATGATCTTGCGGCAGATTGGTTTCAATTTTGAAACTAATCTCACCGTCTCTCAAAGGGCGTAGCCCTTCGAGCGTTCTAAATAATCGATGTGAGGAGAGAACCATGGAATTAATTATTAGCTTATTGAGTGGTGCAGTTGGTGGAAACATCGCCGGAACTTTATTCAAGAATCTTAGCCTTGGTATGTTAGGCAATTCGGTTGCTGGCGTATTGGGCGGAGGATTGGGGGGTAGTTTGCTTGGCATGCTGGGAATGGCCAGCGGTGGCGGCGATATTGGCGCATTGCTTGGTAGCGTTGCCAGCGGCGGTGTTGGTGGCGGGGTGTTGTTGGCCGTTGTCGGCGCGATTAAAAAAGCGATGGGTTAATTTCAAATCCGTTAACTAACTATGTTGGCAATTTTTTCTAGCGACGTTTTGAAATCCGTATTTTCAAACGCGCTTAGCCGCAATCGTGTGACGATCAAGTGTGTAGGTTGAATTTCCTCGCGATATTTCGCCACTTGATCACGCACGAAAGCTGAATCACCAACAATCGCCCACTCATCTATGTCGGGTGCGGTCTCTAAGCCACGCGGTGGTTTGCTTTGCTCCAACTGTCGTCGGACGGCTTTAAGTTTTGTATTGTCATCTGATAGATAAATCGACCGCATAATAGGACGCGCGCTTGGTTTCACTTGTCCTGCCTCTGCCACCGCGTTATCGAAAACTCGGTAGTTCGATTTTAGTAGGTCAAACGTTTCAATTGGCGAAGCGATGTAGGGCAAACCAAGGCGACCGGCCTGCGTTAGCGCCTTAGGACCAAATGCGGCGACCCAGATCGGTGGATGAGGTTGTTGAACCGGTAAAGGTCTCACCGTAACCGCTGCACTCCCATCTTCATGTAATGAAACGGGTTCGCCAGACCAAGCTGTCTGCATTTTGCCTAAACACCACTCAAAAATTTGACGTTTAGTGCTGGGTT
>JBCCFA010000344.1:0-5027 GCA_039029975.1 Pseudomonadota bacterium | reverse complement strand
CCTTAGTCCACTAACGGGAAAAAACCACACACCAACCAAAAATTGGGATGTTCACTGGCCGTCGGCTGTGACCTTCTATCGACGAATCGAACAAGAGACGGGCTGTGCTTTTTTTCGCGAATTAAAACAGATTAGATTTCTCGATCACAAGATCAAAGCAGAATCCCTTCATCCCTTAATCGGCGAACGCAAAGATTCACCGACCTTCACCCCGCATTTTCACTTCCTGACTGAAGACGCCAAAACGATGTCGACACTCGAAGTCGATAGCGGCGTTTTAGATGTTGCAGCCTATCTCGAACAGACCGTGACGATGTTGCGTGATCATCACCAGTTCTTTAGCCAACACCTAAACCATGAAGACGTTGATTTCGCCGACGGTCTTGTCCACGTAAAAACCCACTCCTTGAGCGCGCGCCAACTTATTTTTTGCGAAGGCTGGCGTGCGCAGAGCAATCCTTGCTTCGCCGACATTGCTTTCGAACCCGTGCGCGGCGAATCCATCGAAATAGCTGCGCCGAAGCTCCCTCGAAACTATTTATTCCAGGGCGAAGTAAGTGTAGTACCCCACGGCCCAGACACCTTTTTAGTTGGCGCTACTTATGATCGTGAAAATTTGTCGGCGAATACGACAGAGGCCGGTCTGGATGAACTGCAACGGAAATTTGGCCGGCTGTTCAATCTAAAAGCGAGAGTCGTTCGCAGCTTCTCCGGCGTACGGCCTGTCATCAGCGGCCGACAGCCAATAATTGCCCGCCACCCTCACTTCCAACAGTGTTGGTTGTTCAATGGGCTTGCATCAAGCGGATGTCTTAATGCACCGAAGCTAGCGCAAGATCTTTGCGAAGTTTTGCGGGGCACGACGCAGAGAGAAATGCCCTCCCCGCGCGACGCTTCGCTTGAAATGTGGAAGATCAACGCGCATACCCAAACAAAGCGACTCACCACCGTGGTAAAAACGCTTATTGCTGAACGCGTAAAAAATGGGGATGCGGTGATCGACGCTACCGCGGGAAATGGTAATGACACGCTAGCGCTTGTGAGCCGCGTCGGGCGGGCCGGAAAAGTTTATGCTTTTGATATTCAACCAATGGCACTTGAGCGGGCTCGCGACAGATTAGAGACTGACAGCGATCTGACAAGTTTCATATTAGCGAGTCATGATGAAATATTTGATCACGTTCCCGCCAAACACCACGGGCAAATCGCGGCGGTGACGTTTAACCTTGGATTCCTCCCTGGAGGCGATGAACAAATCATCACGACTGCAAATCAAACGTGCGAGGCAATAAAACAATCGCTCGCATTGTTAAAAGTGGGAGGATTCTGCTCAGTACTCTGTTATCGAGGGCATCCCGGAGGGGAGGCGGAAACACGAGCGGTAGCAAAGTATTTCACACTAGTAGATCAGTCAATCTTTGCAATCGAAACACATATAAGCGCTACTGAAAACCGATCTGCGCCGGTGCTATTTATCGTTCGTAAATTAGCTAAAGATTAGAAACGCTGTGATTCAATGGGCAAGCGAATAGAGATGCGTAGCGCCGCGACGATAAATATTTTGGACAGTTTTCTAACGAGGGCATCGTTCCTCGAATGTTACGTTCTTAACCCCGCCTCACGCATTAATGGCATCACCTTTTCGCCGAAGTATTTCATTTCTTCATAGTAATCGAGCCACGCAAGGACCAGCCCGTCGATACCCATTTCATTCAACACGAGCATCTTCTCGACAATTTGTTCCGGGGTACCAATTAGATGATAACCACCCCACCCCGCCACGAATCGCGTGGCCAAATTACGCACCGTGTCTTTGTTTCCAAAAGAACTACTTTCAATGCCCAGCAGGGACATGATGTTTTCCGCAGCTTCCCAATCCCCTTCATCGAGAATTCTCTGATACAAAGCTTGGGCTTCTTCTTCGGTATCGCGACAACAAACTAAAGCCATGGTCATAAATCCGCACTCACGAGAATAATTATTCGCTCGCGCGGAAACATCTTTAATGATTTCCTTAGCCTCATCATGAGTCGTTATCGACAGAAAATTGAAATCAACATGTTTCGCGGAAAATTCGCGCCCTGCTTCAGAACTTCCGGCATTTACTAGCGTGGGATAAGGTTGCTGCACTGGTTTAGGTAGTAAAAACCCGCCGTTGATTTGATAAAACTCGCCGCTATGGTCAAAATCTTGTTCCGTCCAGGTACGCTTCATCACGGTCAACCATTCGTCCGCCATGCGATAACGATCATCATGTTCTAGCAATTCAATCCCGAGCATTTCTATTTCGGGTCGAAACCACCCACAGACGATATTCAAACCGAAGCGGCCTGCTGAAATATTATCAATGGTTGAGCATTGCTTAGCCGCTAGCATGGGATGCACGGTAGGCACGTGCGAAGTCGCGAAAACCATAATGTTTTCAGTGTTGCACGCCATTGCTGTCGCCCAGGTATACACCTCCAAATTTTCTTGGTTGAACTTAGTGGTACCACCAAAATGTTTCCACCGCCCAACCGGCACTAACATTTCCATACCCAATTCGTCGGCTAACCGACTGATTTTTACGTTATGTTCGTAGGTGGGCTCAAACGTGGTTTCCGCATGAGTCATCGTGCAACCGTTGGAGCAGTTTTGACCGAACGTACCCAACTTCATCTTATTTTGATTAAAAACAGGCACGTTTTCGGCCCGCCACTGGCGGATGTCGTCTTGATGCATGATAGTTAGTTCAATTCAAAAGTTAATTTTAGAGACGGCGGCTCAAGCTTTTCGAGCGTACATGATACTGTAACCACCCGCTAGCTCTATGCGCTGCGGCTCAATCAAACTGGCCTCCAGTAACCAGGTTCGATACTCCGATTCCGTGTATGCCTTACCGTGGTCATAAACGTTCAGAAACATGACATTAACAGCGACCGCATCTAATGGCGAAAGGCGCGAATCATCAAGCATACGACCAACGACAAATAGTTCGCCGCCGGACGATAAACTCTCCGCCACGTTGGTGACAACTTTCGCCGCTTCTTCTGCACTTAGCACCTGCAACACTGAACGCAAAACCACAGCGTCATATTGTCCAGTCGGCGCTTCGTTAATTAAATCAATATCGATGACTTTAACGCGATCAGTGACTGCCGATTCCCCGACACATTCTCGAGTTACGGCAGCGACGTTTTCGAGTTCGGCGACAGTGGCTTGCAAAGCGGGAACAAGTTCGCATAGCGCTATCGCAACGCCACCCGATCCCCCGCCAGCATCAAGTAGCGTTCGAATTCGAGAAAAATCAAAAGTTTTATTCAACCTACGCGCGGTGGCGCCGGCGCCCGCATCAAGCCCCCGAATAAACGCCCGAAGTTCGTCTTTGCTCATGGCGCTGAAGTCGTGTTTCGCTTGCGGTTCGCCGCTGCGTATGGATTCAGCAGTGTGCATAGTCGATGCCCACAGATCGGCATACGCGCTATGCGCGCCACCCAAATAACGTTTAGAAGATTTGACTAAGAACTCTTGTGCTTCGGGCGTGTTGCTGAAATGCTCTCCGTCCACCTCCAGTAAACCCGCGGTGACTAAAGCATAAAGTAATGGCTCTACCTTGCCCGCCTGCACATTAAGTTTACGCGCAATGTCGGCAGCACTTAGCGGGCCATCGTTCAGTGGCGTAAAAGCATCCAATTGCATGCCGGCCAACATCGCCAGCGCCGGATACACGTTAGCAATGTGCCGATTTATGGTCTCCGGCATTAGTTTTTTCGTGCTTCCACTCACCTGTCCGTGCTCCGCAATAGTTTGCCGTCATTATAACCTTCTACGACCCCAACTAGGCTGCTAATTTCGGGGTAAACCTGTATGCTAAACCCATTAAACTTTATATCGAGGACCGGATTATGACGACCATCTTGACCGAGGCGGGCGCATTTGAGTCTGCCGGGGCACGCGCCGTCGGCGATGCATTGTGGCTAACAGGCGAAGAATGTGAGCGCATCACTGGCTGGAATTTGAAACCGGAAGGGCTCTGCCAAGGTGATGTGTGTATTCCGCTCCCCCAGGGACGGGAAAACGAATTTTCGGATCAGGATGAAGTGAACATCAGTGCTTTCTGGCAGCACATGGATAGGCCGGTTCTGCACGACAAAGCAGGCGATACCTGGATGCTCGGTGTAGGTCACGCCGACCGCGCGAATGCGTTGAAAAGTTTGGACGCGCCAGATTTTTCCTTACCGGATATAAACGGTGACATGCATGCCCTGGCAGATTTTCGGGGAAAACGGGTCTTCTTAACAACCTGGTCATCGTGGTGAGGATGCCGTTACGACTTGCCCGTGTGGCAAGCACTTTACGAAGAAGTAAATAGTGACGACTTCATCATCGTTGCCGTTGCCGAGGAAAGTCGCGGACTTGAAACGGCGCAAGAATTTATCGACGAGGCGTCCCCGACATTTGTCTGCTTAATTGATAAAAATCATATCGTGGCTGATTTGTACAATATGGTGAATGTGCCAAATTCCGTATGGATCGATGAGAATGGGAAAATCGTACGACCCGCTGAAACCACAGGTTCGCACGACGCCTGGCGTTCGATGAATCGTGAAGACATGTCAATGACAGATGACGTGACTAAGCTAATCGCCAGCGCGCAGAAAACTTATATGGATGCGGTGAAAGATTGGGCGCTAAATGGCGCCAATTCAAAGCACGCGTTCGACGATGCGGCCGCCAAAGCCCACTTAAAATTACCAAGCAAAGAGATAGCTTTAGCGCATGCAAATTTTCGCTTAGGCGTCCATTTAATGCAGCAAGGTGACACCGCCGAGGGCGACGAGTTCCTAAAAACCGCCTCTGTCCTGCACCCAGATTCGTGGAATATGTACCGTCAAGCCATGAATCTTCGAGAAATAGGCGAAATGGGCTTCGCTGCTGATGTCGTAAAGAACAAGATTGCAAAACTTAATGAACGCGAATGCGAAATAAGCCAAATCCCAAAAATCGTCGACGACTTAGCAAAGTGCGGAACTATCATGGTTTATGTG